>JAPUIM010000074.1 GCA_027297025.1 Bacteroidota bacterium
TCAGAACCTTCAGTCTTGGAATAATCGTTGGTACTACCTACGGTACGTGTATCATACAAGTTAATAGGTGCTTTTTGCCAAATATCCAAAGATTTACCTTCGGATAATCCTTCCTTAATATCAATTACCACCACCTCATTAGCAATTTCGCGATAGGCCAATACATCGGCACAAGTGGCACCTACATTACCGGCTCCAACAACTGTTACTTTCATTTGATTTCAGATTATTTTTGTTTTGAAATGTTTTTTGTCCAAATGCTAATTTATCAATAGTAGGGAATTTTACCAGTATATCTCCCTAAAATCCTCGCTTTTGTTGTTTCTAATTAGGAGAAAATGGGATTACCCCACCACTTTATTTGGGGTGGCTGTTAATCTACTTTACTGATTACGTAGATGCTTTTGGTGCTTTTGGTGATTCTGGACCTTTCATCTACACGATGTCCTACCAACCAAATGATTTCGTCGCCCGAAAGGATCACACTGGTTCTTTGTTTTTTGTACAGTGGAATTTTGTTGTCGATCATAAAATCACTCACTTTTTTCTTTCCTTTCATACCTAGAGGTACAAACCAATCTCCTTTTTGCCAAATTCTAAGTTTTAGAGGGAATCTAAGTTTTTCAAAATCTAAATTGGCAACTTTTGGATCATTGGAGATTTTGAATTGTGAGGCATCCACTACCGAAAAGCACAATTTCAAATCATCATTTATTATCTCTTTATCTCTCAGTTTGATATCAATAGGTAGAGGTACTGGTGAAGGCAAAGGGCTAACTATTAGCTCCTCCCGGTCAACATTGAGTTGGTGCGAAGGCGTATAAAATAATTTGCCACTCTTTTTCCCTGCCGCTTTGGCTATGTTTCCGCACTGGTCAAAATTAAATCCATAAGGTTTGAGTAATTCCCATAACAGCAATTTGGGATTGGGTTGGTTTGAAATACCGCTCAATTTCAATACTATATCGCCATTTCGGTCAGCCGTGATAGCAGTCCTTTGCTGAAAAATATTTTGAAAATATACTTTTTCAACTGCTCTCATCTGCTCAGCAGTCCGCATTAAGGTTTTTTCCAAGTTTGGATTTAACTCTTTAAGTTTGGGGATAATCTCATTTCTCAATTTGTTCCTTTGGTAAATATTGGATTGGTTGCTCTTGTCTTCCCTCCATTTGATTTGGTTTTTTCTTGCATATTCCAGGATAGCACCCTTACCCGCAAACAAAAGCGGACGTATAACTTTACCCCATTTTAGTTTAATTCCCTCAAATCCTTGAATACCTGCTCCTTTGATAAAATTTAAGATCAATGTTTCAACCAGGTCGTCCTGATGATGAGCGGTGGCCACCCAATCATAGTCATTACTTCCCCTAATTTGTTCAAACCAATCATAACGTAGGTATCGGGCCGCCATTTGGGTGGAAATTCCTTCTTCTTTAGCAACCCTTTTGGTATCAAAGTTTTTTGTAAAAATTGAGACCCCGATGGTTTTGGACATTTTCTTAACAAATTTCTGATCTAGTTCCGATTCTTTCCCTCTTAATTGAAAATTACAATGGATCAAGCCAAAGTTTAGTTTGCACTGTTGAAATAAATGAACAAGGACCGATGAATCAACACCACTACTAACCGAAATTAAAATTTTTTCTGTGGTAGCAAATAATTGATTTTTGGATATAAATTCCTGGAACTGTTTAACCATGTTTAAAGATATCTTTTTTAGCTAAATTTGCATTGTTTTTCCCAGGTACGATATTTGCTCCGTTCTAGTGGACTTATGTACCAATAAAAGTCTGATGACTTTCCATACAAAAATCTGGATTTTGACCACATTAGCTTGCTTGGCTTACTATTCAAGCAACGCTCAACGCATGCTGGATATTGAAAGGGCAGACTTCATAGAAAGTGGGACCAGAAAAAATGGCGGTAAGTACAATAAGGTGGTTGGAAATGTAGTCTTTTCACAGCAGAATATAAAAATCTATTGTGATTCGGCCTATTTGTTTAGAAAGAACAACAGACTGGAAGCTTATGGACGGGTAAAAATAAAACAGGGAGATTCTTTAACTATCACTGGCAACAAACTCCTTTATTCTGGGAAAGATCAGGTGGCAAAGTTTAGAAAAAATGTGGTTTTCAAGAACCCGCAATTTACTTTATACACCGATTTCCTCGATTTTAACCGAATAACACAAATTGCCTATTACTTCAATAAAGGTCGTTTAGTGGATTCAGTCAATCAGATTACCAGTCACAAGGGATATTACCAAACCATTTCCAAACTAATGTCTTTTAAAAAGAGAGTAAAGTTGGTGAATCCCGATTTTACGCTTAAGTCTGATTCCCTGGTTTACAATACCAAAACCAGAATAGTAAATTTTGTAGCGCCCACCAGGATAGTAGATGCAGAGGGAAATGTGTTTAACTATGAAAATGGACAATATGATACAAATATAAAATTCTCTGATTTGTTTGGAGGCGAATTTGAAACCAAGGATTACATTCTCAAGGGGGACCGATTGAGATTAAATGAGTTGGCCGGTTATTATAAAGCAACTGGAAATGTGGTTTTAATTTCCAAAAAAGACCGTATCGAAATAAACGGGGATATTGGAGAACTCTGGAAGGACACTCGAATCACCAAAATATACGGCCATGCCCTGATGAAGATATTTATCGACCAGGATACACTCTACTTGTCGGCTGATACCTTAGTCTCTATCGACTCTAATGTAGATTCACTAAAACGTGTTTTGGCCTATCGCAAAGTGAAGTTTTTTAGAACCGGCATGCAAGGCAAAGCGGATTCGCTGTCCTACCATTTGTCGGATTCAATTCTCTTCCTTTACCGAGACCCGGTGTTGTGGTTGAATAATGAAAACACTCAAACCCAAGTCCTTGCAGATTCCATTAATATGATGATTTCCAACGGAACACTAAATCAGATGAATATGGCAGTTAATTGTTTTGTGGTGATGGAAGACTCTTTAGGTTTTTTCAATCAGATAAAAGGGCGACAAATGACCACCTATCTCAATGACTCTCAAATAGATAAAGTGGATGTGGAAGGAAACGGAGAAAGCCTGTATTTTGCTATAAGTCAGGAAGATTCGAAATTGGCGGGAATGAATCATATCCGATGCAGCAGCATGCTCATTAACTTCGAAAATGGTGAACTTACTAATGTGGTTTTTTATACCAATCCCGAAGCACGCTTTATCCCTCCACATGAAATTGTCAGTGCAGAATCCAGGTTGGCCGGATTCAAATGGAGGATTTTAGAAAAACCCAGCCTGCAGGAAGTGTTATACTTGGTAGATGTGAATGATACTATTGCAGATACACCTGTCACAATTGATCGCTATAACTTTGAAAATAATATTCGACAGTACCAGGAGAGCGATCTTAGAAATGAATTTAGGCCTGTGGATATGGATGAGGGAATAAAAGAGGAACTAAAGCCGGACTTGGAAGAGGGGGAAAATCTATTGGTGCCGGTGGATAACCAAGAAACGATATTAGATGAACAAAATATTTTGGTGGTACCAGAGGAAGAATCCCTCACAGAATCAACGGTGGATCAGGAATTACCGTTAAGCGATGTAAGTATCACTGAGAAACCGTCACTACCGGAACCTCGTTAAAGGCAACCTTATATAAGCAAATTACATTTAGAATAATAACAGGAAAAGGAACCAAGATCACTTTCATAATGATTAAATGAAAATTAATCCCAAGTTAATGGTTGGACGCACACATATTGGATTGATTGTTTTTTAAAAGCTAGAGGCATATATTTGCAGCCTTAAACGAAAATGAGATTATCGGCATATATAGTGCTGGTGCTGTTATTGGTAACGGCTTCATGCAGCAAATTCAGGAAAATACAAAAGAGCGGAGATTGGGAACTCAAATATGAGGCCGCTATGAATTATTACCAGGAAGAAGAATATTATAAAGCCAGTGTGCTATTTGAAGAAATTATTCCCATAATCAGGGGTAGTGAAAAAGCAGAAAAGGCACAGTTCTACTTTGCTTACTCCTATTATCATCAAAAACAATACATATTGGCTGCGCATTATTTTGAAACCTTTTATCGAACCTATTCTCGAAGCGATTTCGCTCACGAGGCCATGTTTATGCATGCTTATTCACTTTACCTGCAGTCACCTAAATATAATTTGGATCAAAGTTCAACTTATGAGGCCGTACAAGCCATGCAAAATTTTCTCAATAAATTCCCTCAAAGCGAGTTCAGAAAACAAGGCACTGACATTATTGATGAGTTACAACGAAAGTTGGAAAATAAGGCTTACGAAAATGCCAAGCAATACCATAAATTGAGAAGGTATAAGGCCGCACTTATATCGTTTGATAACTTCAGGCGGGATTTTCCTGACTCCAAATTGGTGGAGGAAATTATTTATTTACAAATAGATGCTCAATTCAAATTAGCCGATGCCAGTATCATCTCTAAGAAAAAGGAACGATACTATGAAACCATTGAAATGTATGAAGAGTTTGTAGATAACTATCCGGAAAGTAAATTTGTAAAACCAGCGGGAAATATTTACGAAGACAGCATCACACAAATAGGCAAACTATCAAAAAACGGAAATTATTAATATTACTAATATGGCACTACAATCATCAATCATTACCCGAGATTTGGAAAATTTAACTACACCCACAGAAAATATTTATAAATCGGTGGTAGTAGTATCCAAAAGGGCCCGACAGATTTCCACCAGAGTAAAAGAAGAACTCAGTAGTAAATTGGCAGAGTTTGCTTCGACCGTGGATAATCTGGAAGAGATATTCGAAAACAGGGAGCAAATTGAGATCTCTAAATTTTACGAAAGAATGCCCAAACCCACCACCGTTGCTATCGAGGAGTTTTTGGATGAAAAGATAATGTTCAGAAACCCCGAAGTGGAAGCACCGGAGTAAACGTATTGACTTGCGTGGCAAGAAGATCATATTGGGAATATGTGGGAGTATTGCCGCTTACAAGGCGGCTTTGCTAACCAGGCTTCTGGTAAAAGCAGGCGCTGAAGTGAAAGTGCTAATGACCCCGGCAGCTAAAGAATTTATCACTCCATTAACCTTAGCAACTCTTTCTAAAAATCCGGTTCTCAGCGAATTTGTCAAAGATAGGACCGGTCAGTGGAATAACCATGTAGCCTTGGGTTTATGGGCGGATGTCATGATCATCGCACCTTGCAGCGCTAATACTATGGCCTCTATGGTTCAGGGCAGTTGCAATAACCTCCTCACTGCGGTATACCTATCAGCGCGTTGTCCGGTAATGCTGGCTCCCGCCATGGACCTCGATATGTACACACATCCCAGTACTACCCGCAATTTGGAAGTACTCAAATCCTATGGCCATCATATCATCGATGCAGAGTTTGGAGAATTGGCCAGTGGTCTTACCGGCACTGGTAGAATGGCTGAACCGGAACATATCCTGGAGTATATAAATAATTTTTTCCAACACCAGAATATATTGGAAGGTAAAAACGTTCTGGTCACAGCCGGACCCACTCAGGAGGCCATTGATCCGGTAAGGTTTATAGGTAATCATTCCAGTGGAAAAATGGGTTATGCCATCGCCGAGAAAATAGCCCAACTGGGGGCAAAAGTAAATCTGGTTAGTGGACCCAGTCATTTAAAGATCCATCATCCCAATGTCAGGTTGGTAAAAATAACCTCCGCTCAAGAGATGTATGATCACAGCATGGAAATATTCCCAGATACGGAGATAACCGTTTTAGCAGCGGCTGTGGCAGATTATAAACCAAAACACCGGTCTGATCAAAAACTGAAAAAAGAAAAGGCTTCAATAGATATTGAATTGGTCAAAACCCAGGACATCGCCCTCTCTTTAGGGAAAATCAAGAAAAGTGGGCAATTTACTGTGGGATTCGCATTGGAAACAGAAAATGAATTCAAAAACGCCCTTGACAAATTAAAGAATAAAAACTTTGACATGATCGTTTTAAACTCCTTAAATGACGAAGGAGCAGGATTCGGAGTAGATACCAATAAGATCACGATACTTGACAAACATAATAACTCTCAACAATTTGAGTTAAAGAATAAGCAGGAAGTGGCGGATGATATTGTCAATACCATTCTCTCCAAAATTAATGCTTAGACTCATCTCTGTTTTTCTTTTAATTTTAGGGCTCGCACTTCCCCTTACTGCCCAGGAACTCAACTGTAATGTAATTGTAAATTCAGACCGTGTCCAAACTACCGAACGCAGGGTTTTTCAGGACATGGAAGTGGCATTTGCGCAATTTCTTAATGAAAGAAAGTGGACTGACGATATATTTGAAAGCGAGGAGCGGATCAATTGTAATATGATTATTACCATTGAAAGCCAGCCCTCAATTGGCATATTTAACGCCACCGTACAAATTCAATCGGCTCGCCCCATTTACAACACAAATTATGAATCAATCTTGTTAAATTTTGCTGATAGGGATTGGCAATTTCAATATGTGGAGTCACAACCCCTGGATTTTAATGAGAATTCATACATCAACAATTTAACTTCAATGCTAGCGTACTACGCCTATATTATCATAGGTCTGGATTATGATACCTTCGGCAATCTGGGAGGTTCTCTCTTTATAGAAAAGGCCTGGAACGTAGTGATCAATGCACAATCTTCGGGAAGAGTAGGATGGGAACCATTGGGAAGCAACCGCAATCGATATTGGTTGGCCGAAAATCTACTCAATCCGCTAATGATACCCATTCGTGAAGGTTTTTATCGCTACCACCGCCTGGCCATGGATAATTTTCAAAAAGATGCAGATGGCGGCAGAAAAATTGTCTTAAAAGCCTTAGAAGATCTTCAAAAAGTGGCCAGGGTTAAACCAAATTCAATATTGGTAGTTGCATTTTTCGATGCAAAATCCGATGAATTGATAAATATTTTCAATGAAGGAAACATCACCGTTCGACGGCAAGCCTATGATGTTTTAAAGGATCTTGACCCCTCGAAGACAGAAAAATACAGCCAGATTATCAAGAATTAATAATCATCTTTCAACTTCAAAATTTTATTATCTTGCTGTATAATTTTGAAGTCCTCAATAATACTTTGCTTGACCAGGTAGAACAACTCTAATGCTGAATTCCTTATTAATTAAAAACTATGCACTCATAAAAAATCTGGAAATGGAGCCCTCTCCAGGACTGAATGTGATTACCGGTGAAACCGGAGCGGGGAAATCAATTATGGTGGGGGCTGTTGGACTTTTATTGGGGAATAGAGCAGATTCCAAGGTCCTGCTTGACAAAGACCGAAAATGCATAGTAGAGGGCGGTTTCAATATAGAAATGTTCAGCTTAAAATCATTTTTCAAAAATGCAGATCTGGACTATGAAAGCGAATGTATCATAAGAAGAGAAATAAATCCTAATGGAAAATCTCGTGCTTTTATTAATGACACACCGGTAAATTTAGAAACGTTAAAAACTTTGGGCAGCCGATTGATGGAAGTCCACTCACAATTGGATACTCTATTATTAGGACAATTGGCTTATCAACTCAGCATCATCGACCTCTTCGCGGGCAATACCTCCCTTCTTTCGCCGTACAAGGCCTCATTCAAAGAATACCAAACCAAGAACCAAACCTTGATTTCTTTGCAGCATGAAGTAGAGCAGTGGAAAAAGGAAGCTGACTATAATAATTTCCTACTTCAGGAACTAATCGAGGCTCAATTACAGCCAGAGGTAGATGAGACCTTGGAGGAAGATCTGAAGTTATTGGAAAATGCGGAAGAAATTAAACTAAAGATCAATCAAATTTTAGAACTGCTCGATCAGTCTGATTTTTCAGTGTCTCAAAATTTATACACCATTGGTTCCCTAATTGATCAAATCAGCTCCTATTCTGATAAATTCCAGGCCCTCAAAAACCGCACTCAAAGCAGTTTGATTGAGATTAAAGATATTATTGGTGAGTTGGAAAATGAGCAAGAAATGGTGGTCCATAATCCCCAGAAAATTGAAGAAATGAGGGAACGGATAAATTTGATCTATCGCTTGGAACAGAAACACCAGGTACAAGGGGTAGAAAATCTGACCAAAATTCAAGATGAACTTGATATCAAGGCACAAAAAATCCTGAATTTGGATGATGAAATACACCAAGCCCAAACTGCCTTGGAAGATACCAAAAGGGAGATGATAGAATGTGCCCACTTACTATCAAAATCCAGGAAGTCAGTGTATTCCGGGTTAGCTACTGAATTGGAACAATTGTTAGTTGATTTGGGAATGCCTGATGCTCAAATAAAAATCAAGGAACAATCAAAAGACCCAGATCTCACGGGAATCGATGATATTGAAATATTGTTCAGCGCTAACAAAGGCATCCCTCCCCAGACTTTAAAAAGAGTTGCTTCCGGTGGTGAGTTTTCGCGTTTAATGTTTTGCATTAAATACATCCTGGCCGGGAAAATTGCTCTCCCTACCATCATTTTTGACGAAATTGACACCGGGGTTTCCGGAGAAATTGCTTTAAAAATGGTGAATATGATGAAGAACATGTCAAAAGATCATCAGGTGATCACCATCAGTCATCTTCCTCAATTTGCAGCTAAGGGCGATACCCATTACTTTGTGTATAAAGATAGTTCAACCCAGACAGCTACGAGCAATATCAAAAAATTGTCCAACCAGGAACGGATACTTGAAGTGGCTAAAATGATCGGAGGCGAAAGCCCTTCCGATATCGCATATGAAAACGCTAAGGAATTATTAGAATTAAAATTAAAATGAGCTAAATAAATCAACCAATGACTTACAACTTATTGAAAGGCAAAAGAGGGATTATTTTCGGTGCCCTGGATGAAAGATCCATCGCTTGGAAAGTAGCGGTCAAGGCAAAACAAGAAGGTGCTACTTTTACCCTTACCAATGCTCCAATCGCATTAAGATTGGGAGTGATAAATAAACTGGCAGAAGAGTGTAATGCGGAGGTTATTTCCGCCGATGCTACTTCCATTGAGGATCTTGAAAATTTATACAACAAATCGGTAGAAGTACTAGGGGGCAAAATAGATTTTATCCTACATTCAATCGGAATGAGTCCCAACGTTCGAAAAGGAAAAAATTACGGAGATCTAAATTATGATTGGTATCTGAAAACTCTGGATATCTCGGGTCTGTCTTTTCATAAACTAATGCAAACCGCCGAAAAATTGGACATTATGAATGAATGGGGATCCATTGTTGCGCTCACTTATATTGCTGCTCAAAGAACCTTCCCTGATTACTCCGACATGGCCCAGGCCAAGGCAATATTGGAATCCATTGCACGTAGTTATGGGTATCGCTTTGCCAAATCAAAGAAAGTAAGGGTAAACACTATTTCCCAAAGTCCAACCAAAACTACTGCAGGAACCGGTATCAGTGGTTTTGATATGTTTTTTGATTATGCCAACATGATGTCTCCCTTGGGTAATGCCTCGAGCGAGGATTGTGCCAATTATGTAGTCATGATTTTTTCTGATCTCTCCCGAATGGTAACCATGCAAAACCTGATGCATGATGGAGGTTTCTCAAGTTCGGGTATCACCAAAGAACTGTTTGAAAGATTATCCAAGTAAATCCACCCTTAACCAATCAGTATCGAATAGATGGTGGTTTTCCCCCATGCAAAAATTAACCTGGGACTTTATATACTGGAGAAGCGATCTGATGGCTATCACAACCTTAGTTCATGTTTATACCCGATCCCCTGGTGTGACATACTGGAAATAGTAAAATCAAACAAAACAACATTCAGCACTTCCGGGATTTCTATTCCGGAGGATGAATCCGAAAACCTGTGCATATATGCGTATGAACTGCTACGAGATGATTTCGATATCTCCGAAGTAAGCATTCATTTGCACAAGATCATTCCCATTGGAGCAGGATTGGGGGGTGGTTCTTCAGATGGAGCTTTTACCTTACGGTGTCTGAATCAACTTTTCGGTTTAAACCAAAGTCCAGAATCCATGCAAAAATATGCAGGCAAACTGGGGAGTGATTGCAACTTTTTCCTTTATCAACAACCATTTCTGGTCTCTGGAAAAGGAGATGTAATTCAGGAAATGAGTATTTCTATGAAGAACAAATCCCTGGTGGTGGTGTATCCTGGTATCCACGTTGATACTTCTGCAGCGTATGCATCAGTAATGCCAAAATTTAAAGCCTCAAATTTAAATCAAATACTCACTGATTCGTCCATAAACCAATGGAAAAACCATCTACTAAACGATTTTGAGGAGCTTATTTTCAAAAAACACGCTGCTTTGGAAACTGTCAAGAATACACTATACCAAAAAGGGGCGGTATATGCATCAATGTCTGGAAGCGGTTCTGCGTTTTATGGAATTTTTAAACATCCACCTGATTTGTCAGGGGTTTTTCCTCAAGAATATACGGTGTGGCAAAGTGTACTTTAGGTTCATCCCATTAAATCTGTTTTAAATTTTTGCCTGCCAGGTAACGGGTCAGCACCGGATAAATAAACACGGACGCCAAAATAAAAACGGTTCCCAGATAAAAGGCAGTAGTCATTTTCTCTTTTTCACCAAAAATCATCACCGCTAAAATAATACCGTAAACCGGTTCAAGATTTACCGTAAGGTTAATAGCAAAAGGAGATATTTTTTTCATTAGATAGATGGAAGCGGTATAGGCATATACTGTACATATTAAAGAGAGGATGCCAATATAAAACCAATCCAAAGGTAGTAGATGCAGTTGAAGGGTAGCATACTGGGAAAAATAATTTAGGTAAATGGGGAAAAAAATTACAATACCCAGGCAGGCTCCTATCATTTCATAAAACATGATCAATAATGGATGGTGTTTTTTTATGAAGGTACTATTGATCACCGTGAAAAGTGAAGCCAGAACAGCAGATATGATTGCCAACACCAAACCCCAAGAATAAGCAAAGTCAAAACTGAAAATAATATATAATCCGACTAGTACTAACAAGCCCAATAACACCTCAAACCACCTAATCTTTCTTTTGATAATCCACGGTTCCAATAAGCTGGTCCAAAACGCCAAGGTTGCAAACCCCACTAAACTTACAGAAGCAGTAGAAACTCTGGCAGAAGCGAAAAAAAATATCCAATGGGCGCCCATCAAAATACCAGTTAAAATAATCTTAATAAGATCCACGGGGCCAATATGGAAAGAGACACCTCGAAAATTGAGCAAGATACCTAAGGCTAAAAATGCTATCAGGGTACGATAAAATACCATTTCTACCGCTGGAATAGATACCAACAAGCCCAGTATAGCAGTAAATCCCCATACCACCACAATAAAGTGAAGGTGCAGATAATCTTTGGTAGTTGTCATTAGCGAGGGACTGTATGATACAAAATTACCCCCACCGCCGAGAAAATTATATTGGGAATCCATATACCCAACACTGGATTAATTGATCCCGCATCGGCGATGGCCCTGCTCATGATAAAAAGTATAATGTATATAAAGGCCAGTAAGAAACCCAGCGCTATTTGAAATCCGGCCCCTCCACGCGACTTTCGGGAAGACACAATCAGTCCCATCAGCGTCAATATTAAGGCAGCAAAAGGAGCCATATACCTCACATATAACTCGATTTCATAAAAGGCAACCCCCTCATCCCCTCTCAATTTCAACAACTCAATAAACTCTCGTAATTCTTTGTTGGTGAGCGTTTCATGCAGGCCATAGGTATTGGTAAAATCCTTAGGATGGATATCGATGGCAGTGTCCAGGAGTACACCTGAGGTTACGATCTCGTTTTTTTCTAGGATGATGCGGTGGTCCCAGTTTTTTAGTTTCCAGTTGTTTTGAGTAGAATCCCACTCGATCCGGTTAGCAGACAATTTTTCTACCAACCGATTATTTTCAATTTTTTCCAAAGTAAAACGAAATCCGGTGCTGGCATTGGAATTGTAACTCTGCATATAAATGTATTCATGGGGAGCCACTTTGATGTGGATATTTCTCTCCGTAAAATAATAAGGTTTTTTCAAGTACTGGATCTGGAATGCAATTCTGGTTTTATTGGCCTCGGGAATGATCCAACCATTGAGAAAAAAGCTAATCACCCCAATAATCACCGAACCAATAATATAGGGGACCATCAGCCGTCGAAAACTAACTCCACTGCTCAATATGGCTATAATCTCAGTATGAGAAGCCATTTTGGAGGTTACAAATACCGTGGCAATAAACACAGTAATAGGAGTAATCAGATTGGAGATATACGGTATAAAGGCTAAATAATAGGGAAGGATTTCGACAAAGGTGAGTTGGTGTTTGATGAACTTATCGTTACGCTCGGTAATGTCTATGATCACGATGATCGCCACCAGGATCAAAACCACAAACACATAAGTGCTTAGAAACTTTTTTAATATATAGCGATCAATAATGCGCATCAATTACAACTTTTGGGATAGTTTACTCACCATAGTATTCTTCCATTTTGCAAAAGTACCATTTTCGATTTGTTCACCGGCCTGTTCGGTTAACCATAAATAGAACCTGAGATTATGAATACTTGCAATTTGTGCGCCAAGAATCTCCTTACTCATTATCAAATGGCGCAGATAGGCCTTCGAATAGAAAGTACTGGTATAATCTCCCAGGCTTTCATCCAAAGCACTTAGGTCCTCTCTCCATTTCTCATTTTTTATATTGATGATCCCCTCAGAAGTGAAGATCATGCCATTTCTTCCGTTTCTGGTAGGCATTACACAATCAAACATGTCTATACCTAAAGCTATGCATTCCAGGATATTGGCCGGTGTTCCTACTCCCATCAAGTATCGGGGTTTTTCAGCAGGAAGGATTTGACAAACCAATTCCGTCATTTCGTACATCATCTCGGTGGACTCCCCTACTGAAAGCCCCCCGATTGCATTTCCTTCCATTTCAAATGAGGCAATGATTTCACTGGATTGGACCCGTAAATCTTTATAGGTACTACCTTGAACAATTGGAAAAAGCACCTGCTGGTACCCATATCTGCCATCGGACTGGTCAAAATGGTCTACACAACGCTTTAACCATTTATGGGTCAACTTCATGGAATCCTTAGCATATGAATAATCGCAAGGATGTGGTGTACACTCGTCGAATGCCATAATGATATCGGCTCCAATGACCTTTTGGAAATCGATAACATCTTCTGGTGTGAAGGTGTGCAAAGACCCGTCCAGATGAGAGCGAAAGGTCACACCATGATCATGTATCTTGCGTTGCGCTGCCAGAGAATAGACCTGGTAACCACCACTATCAGTCAAAATAGGCTTTTTCCATCCCGTGAAATTATGAATACCTCTGGCCTTTTCAATAAGTGAAAGTCCCGGCCTTAGATACAAATGATAGGTATTGCCTAATATAATCTGGGCTTTAATATCATTTTCCAACTCTCTCTGGTGCACTGCCTTTACTGAACCCGCTGTTCCCACTGGCATAAAAATGGGAGTTTTTACCGGTCCATGGGCGGTTGATAATTCACCGGTTCTGGCCTTTGATCCAATATCTTGGGATTTTATTTTAAATTTGATCAAACCCTTAATCCAATTTATTGATCCAAAAATATGGCTTATCGGGCATAATTTATTGCCATTAATCAATTTATATTTGTCCAATGGTGTTTCAAGTAATTTTTTACTTATTCCTGCTTTCATTTGTCTTACAGATGTTTTATTATCTCTATTACTTCTCCAGGGTTCCGTTTGCCAGGGAAGATCTTCAGCTGAAACCGAGTCAGGAATTATCTGCTGTTTCGGTATTAATTTGTGCCCATAACGAGCTATCCAACTTACAAAGATTACTGCCCCGCCTATACTCTCAACAGTATCCACAGTTTGAGATCCTGGTGGTAAACGATCGCTCAGATGATGGCACTAAAGAATGGCTGGCACAGCAATCATACAAACAGCAGCAATTAAAAGTGGTTGATATCCATTCCAAACCCAAAGGGGTCAACGGAAAGAAATACGGAATTACCCAAGGAATAAAAACTGCCCAAAATGAAATAATATTGCTCACCGATGCTGACTGTTATCCGGTGAATAATCATTGGATCCAACAAATGGCAAAAGATTTTAGTGATGGAACGGAAATTATTCTGGGATTTTCACAATATGAAAAAACAAGCCATTTGCTGAATTCATTTATTCGATTTGAAACTCTATATACGGGGCTACAATACATTTCAATGGCTTTGGCCGGGAAACCCTATATGGGAGTTGGTAGAAACCTCGCTTATAAAAGATCGTTCTTCTTAGAAAGAAAGGGATTTGAAAAGCATTTGCATATAACAGGAGGAGATGATGATCTTTTTGTTAACCATAATGCCAACGCTCAAAATTCAAAAGTTGCTATTGGAAGTAATAGCTTAATTAAATCCATTCCCAAGTCGAATTATAGTGACTTCTTTAAACAAAAAAAAAGACATTTATCGGTAGGGAAATACTATAAATTAAACGATAAAATCAATTTGGGGCTGTTATCGATATCTCATATATTTTTTTGGGTTACTTTTGTTATCTTAGTCGGGTTTGGAAAGGAACTTTTAGTAATAGGTTTTGTATTGCTGTTCAAAGCCTTCTTACTCTACCTGGTATTTATCCCTTCCTCGATCAAACTCGGTGATAAAATTGATGGGTGGAATCTCCTGATTTTGGACTTTTTATATCCAATATATTTGATAATCATTGGTTTTCCTGCCCTAACTGCTAAAAGTATTAAATGGAGTTAGACAAACAGTTTTCTGACAAAGCGCTAAAGGATTTTAAGCTGATAGATAGGGCCACTAAAAAAGGTGATCAACAGGCCTTTGCAGAGTTAATGGAGCGTTACAAAAAACCTGTTTACCATATGATATTAAAAATGGTAAGAAATGTGGACGACGCGGAAGACTTGACAATTGAAGCATTTGCCAAAGCCTTTAAAAACTTACATCGCTTCAAAAAAGATTTTACTTTTAGCACCTGGTTATTCAGGATTGCCACCAACAACTCCATTGATTTCATTCGTAAAAAACGTCTGGAAACCTTCAGCCTCAATACATCCTTCAAAGATGATAGTGGGGAGGCAGTTAACATCGATGTAGAAGATAAGAACCTCGACCCACAGGAGGAAGCAATCAAAAGCCAGAAAATTGAACTGATCCAGATGTTTGTTACCAAGCTACCGGCCAAATACCAACGTTTGGTACGCCTGCGCTATTTTCAGGAACTTTCCTACGAGGAAATTGCCCAAGAGCTAAACGCACCATTAGGAACGGTAAAAGCACAACTCCATAGAGCCCGTGAACTGATGTACGATTTGGTTAAAGGTAAAAAAGACCATATTTGATCTTTCAATCCTCTGGCCAAATGTCCGGTTTCGATTTAATCCTGAAATATTTTCCTGATTTAAGTTCTGAACAGATTCATGAGTTGGTGACTTATTCTACCCTCCAAAGGCAATGGAATCTTAAAATCAATCTAATATCCAGAAAAGATATAGATCATTTGTCTGAGAGGCATATTCTTCCCTCTCTATCCATTAAAAAGGCCATTAATATCCCTCCGGGATCCACCATGTTGGATGTGGGAACCGGAGGAGGTTTTCCCGGAATTCCATTAGCCATATTGCACCCGGAAGTTACCTTTCATCTAATAGACTCAGTTGGGAAAAAGGTTCGTGCCGTGAAAAGTATTACCAATTCTCTGGAACTTAAGAATGTAAGTGTACAGAAAATTCGGGCTGAAGAATTACATGAAAAATATGATTTTGTAACTGGCCGCGCAGTGAAAGATCTGAGGACTTTCAGCAATTGGGTGAAGGGAAATTTAAAAAGAAACAAAGAGCAACAATGTACCGGAGGTATCCTTTACCTAAAAGGAGGTAATGCCAAAAGTGATGAGAAAATACCTGGTTTTAGGTCTAAGATCTATCCACTTTCACAATTTTTCG
>JAPUIM010000075.1 GCA_027297025.1 Bacteroidota bacterium
TCAGCAAAGCGGCAACAAAAATGATGTTCCAAAAATTCTTTTTAATTATTTTCATGATTCTTTTAGTTAATGTTTCACTCACACTCATTCTCTGGTGGGAGACCATCCATAAGGATTGATCTTCCGAACTTTCAATAACTAATACAGGGGAATCCGAAAAAACCCTACCATTTATCTAAGGTTTTTTTTAAAGCGGTACTAAAAGCGCAGATTAAAAAAGATATTGGGGGTAATTCCTAACAGTTGAAGGTCCAGGGCGCTCACCTCAGGAATGCTGTCACTAGCATCGGCAGGTTGATCCAATACCACAAATCTTCTTAGTTTGACATTTTTACGGTTGTAGACATTCAGAATAGAAACCCCAAGATCTCCCGACATAAACCCCAAATTGAAGTTGTATTTGGCAGTAAGATCCAGTCTATGATAGGAGGGAAGACGGTGCTGATTAACATTCTCTCTATCGAACAAGTTGTCCAGCGGATTTTCCTCATCCGGCATGGTAAAAGGCCGGCCAGAACCATAGATCCAAGTGCCGGCCAAGTCCCAGCGTCCAAGTTTGACGGTATTTACTAAATTTATCTCGTGACGCTGGTCATGGGAGGCAGGATAGGGATCACCTTGATTCAGTTTGTTAAAAGTATTTTTAACCTCAGACAGCGAGTAGCTTACCCATGCGGTATATTTTCCGGTGGTTTTTTGCAAAAATAAGTCTAAGCCACGAGCCTGGCTGTTGCCAATGTTGACAAAATCCACTAATTCCCGGAAATTTCTTTGACCAAATCCGGGATAAATTATGAACTCTGCCTCCATAATGCCCTCGGTTTTTTTATGATAAAGCTCCAGATCTATTACCCAATTATCATTGCTCCAGGTTACCCCGCTGACTGCATGCCGGGATTTAGTTAGCGGAAAACTAACTCCATTTGCCAAAACCCAAAAAAACTGATCCTGGTTACCAAAGGGTGTGGTTGTTACCCGGTTGACAAATTGATGGTACAACCCCCAACTACCCTTTAAGTTGATTTTTGAGCTAAGAGGAAAACCAAAGGATAATCGTGGCTCCCACTTGACTTCATTGATCGGCTCGAAAATATTGAAACGACCTCCTACTTTGAGTTCCAATTTCTTGGCTATTAACAAACGATCTTGAAGGTAGTATGACCATTGGGTGCCACTTTGTTGGGTGTTATCCGCATCTTGAACTTCAATATCGGCGCCTAAAAAAACTTCATTGTGGGTTGTTTGAAATCCAAATTCGAAGGTTTGGCTTTTGGTAACTTTCAATTCATTGTCCCATCGCAGAGTGAAATCTTCCACCCTGTTCTCCCAATTGTATTGTATGGATATAGTATCATTGGCGTCTGTCAGTTGTAGGAAGTCAAAGTTTGCCTCACTCCTGAAAATTGAACTGGATAAAATGAGATTCGAGTAATAACTTTTATTCCATTGCCTACCCCATCTACCACTCATGCCGCGGTTACCCCATTTTGACTGGTCGGTTATAGCTAACCTGAGATCCGTTACCTGCTGGTTATCAGTTAAGAGTTGGTCCTGTCCATTATAAAAACTGAATGCCAGTATATCTTTGTGGCTGGGGTTGTAGGAAAATTTGGTGTTAAAATCATAAAAATAAAAGTCTGGCTCTAGAGTCAAAGGATCGTTAGGCGCATCATTGGTTTCTTTTTGGATATTGTTGGTCCGGACATTATCCATTAGATCCTGGTATAATTTGGTTTGAATGATGTCGGTGAAAGACCTTCTACCACTAAAAATAAAGGATGCTTTTTTCCCAATGGGAATTTCAGCATAAACGTTGGCGCTGATAAGGTTTAGACCAAAACCAGCATGAGGTTTGAAACGATCGCCTGATTTTCCAATAATTTCCACTACACTGGAGACCCTGCCACCATATTTTGCATCGAATCCACCTTTAATAACTCGAATATTTTTTACAGAGTGTGGGTTGAACGCGCTAAAAATTCCATAGAAGTGATCAAGGTGATAGACCGTAAATCCATCAAAAAGCACTAAGTTTTGGTCGGTGGTTCCACCTCTAACAATTAATCCGGCTGAAGTCTCCTCAGTGGCGCTTATCCCGGGAAGTAATTGCAAGGATCTCATTACATCCGCCTCTCCTAATACCGGGATCGCATTCAATTTTCTGGGATCCATGGAAAAGGTGCTGGGAGTACCAGCAATTTGCACCATGGAGTTAATCTCATCACCCACTACCAATTCCTTTAATACCTGAGGCTCTTTTTGCAATTTGATTTCAACATCAGCATTGTCTAGATCTTCAAGATTGAGTTGTTTTGATTGGTACCCCAAATAAGAGATTTTAAATCCTGTGGGATTGTCCAGATCTATCAGACTGAAATAACCATCGATATTGCTAAGTTCGCCCTGGGTTGTTCCTAAGGCTGATATGTGGGCATAGGGTAGTGGTTCGCCGCTAGCTTCATCCACAATTCTTCCCTGGAGATGTAAGGCCTTTGGCACTTCCAGCTTTCCTGGTTGGGGCACCAGTAAAATGACGTTGTCGGAAACTTCGTAGCGGTAAGGAGTATTTTTGAGCAGGCTTTCCATCACCTTTTCAACCGTTTGGTTACGAAAGGATTGATTGATGGTGTATAACTGGGCCTGCTGCGGGTCAAAGGCAAAGTTCAATTCATACTTTTGACGCAATGTATCCAGCACCTGATCCAGACTTAATCCCTTAAAGTTTTCAGTGATCTTGAGTTGCGAATTAACTTGAGCAACTGCTGTCAGGCTAAAAAATAGGAAAACAGCAAAAAAGAATGTTTTTCCCAAATTCATGGTCCATGGTTACCTTTGACCTCCTTGTTTGATAATTACTTTCCCCTTTTTCTCTTTCAAGCTATATGCCAGACCCAACGGGGTACAAACATTGGTTAATGCTTTATCCAGATCCTTGTTTGAAAAGTAACCGGTATAGGTTGTTTTTTGAGAAGTGTCAAACTCAATAATCACATTAAATTGCCTCTCCAATTCACCAAATACTTCTGATAACGGAGTTCGGGAAAAATAAAAATCTCCATTCTGCCAACTCCCGATCCGTATTGGATCAGCTATTTTGGTGATCTGGATTTGGGTTTTTCCCATAACCGCCAATTGACCAGCACCGATTTCCCTGCTGAGGTCGCCGTCTAAATTGGTTACCGATACTAATCCACTTTGACAGGCGACGGTAAATTTTTTCTCTCGAGCATATACATTGAATACCGTGCCCAGTACCTGTACCTTACCTAATTCGGTCAGCACTTTAAAAGTACTACCATTCTCCACCTGGAAGAGAGCTTCTCCCTGCAACTCAAGAGATCGGGTTTTGTCCCATTCATCAGGGTAATAAATGAGCTTAGATCCGGCGTTTAGCTTTACCACTGATTTATCGGGCAACTCAATGGTACTTATTTTCCCCCAATCATTTTCAATGATCAACGGCTTTGGGGAGATGAAAATAAAATAAACAGCCAATAGAATAGAAATAGAGGCGGCTATTCCCCAAACTACCGGATGGTAAAGTCTGCGGGTTTTAGCAGTAGGCTCCATTCTGGATTCAAGGGCATTCCAAATATCCTGCTTAGATCTCTTGGCCGGTACATCCAGTTTGGAAGCCTCACTCAAGAATGATTTTAACCGGTCCCCGTTAGAGGTTTCAGGCTTACCGGAATCCCCGGGTTCATTGAGCCATTGGTGTAGTTTTTTATTATTTTCTTCTTTCATGGCTTAATTCTAAATGGGTTCCTTGATCATTCTCCTTATAATATCCAACGCTTTACTCATTCGTTTTTCCACCGCCTTTACACTTAAACCCAGCCTTTCGGCAATTTCCAAATATTTTAGTTGTTCAATTCTGTTCATGAGAAAAACAACTCTATCCGGTTCGGGAATGGATGCCAGTACTTGATTTAGGTAGTCATGAAATTCCTTTTTTTGCATTAAAAAATCCGGAGTTTCATGTTCGGCAGGCATCACTTTCGAGCTATTTATAAAATTATACATCAACTGCTGCCTTTTGGCTTGGTTGATGATCATGTTATGGGCAATGGTGTATAAATAACTCTTTATCGTTTCCCTTTTCACCGAATCTCTCCTTTCCCACAGTTTAAGAAAAACGTCCTGTACCAAGTCTTCGGCCAGGTCCATGTCCCCGGTACGGTAGTAAATATAATTGCGTATACCCTCGAAGTGTCGATCGAAAAGGTGTTTGAATTCCTGCCGGGAAAGGTTGGATTCTCCCAATAATGTAACCTAAAATTTTTACTAAGATAGTGGATTTAAGCAACCAACTAATTTGTGACAAATTATATGAATTATACATGAAAGACATGACTAGTAACTCATTCTATAAATGATACAATCTATACAGGGATTACCCTACCTTGAGTCTCTCATTCCCCTTTTTTTAAAGGGGGCAAGGGGGATTTAACTCATTTTAGCCTGACAGCAGTGAACTTCTATTTGCTGCTATAAATTTCGGCCTCCAACTGCCATTGATTGGTACTGGTCTCTTGCCCTTCTTCCACATCTTCCATTTCGATTTTCCAGGCTTGGTCACCTGTTTTTGGGAATCCGGTAATGGTAGCCTCCCTCTTTTCACTGATTTGATAATAGGGAAAGATTTCTACTTTCCTTCCGTAGGATTCTGCAGGAATTTCAAGAGTAGATTGTTCCTTGGATAACTGGAATTGACTGCGTTTTGTGAAAAAGAGTTTTTTCCACTCCATATATATCTCCACCAAATCCTGGTTTTGGGAGTTGCCGGTTTGCAGGCCTAGACGTAATCCTTCCTTTTTTTCCAGGTAGATCAGGATTTTATGTTCTTCGAAAAGTGCACCCATAGTCCCTTAAAGATACCTATTATCCTCCAGTAGCCCAAGCCTTGCCCCCCAGCTCATCCAAAGGAGCGCAGCCTTCATAAGTACCGGGGAGGTTGTGGTATTGCAATACTTTGCTGGCCCCGGTTTCAGTGGTGAAGTATCCCAGGAGGGTCAATTCTTTCATTATAGAAAAGAAGGGTTTTTCTGCACTTCTGTTTCGGGCCAATTCCGCTGCTTCCCGGTTTAGTGGCTCCAGCAACTGGTATTGTTGTTCCTGGGAACATTCCAGGAATGTCTCCCCAAAATCTTGCCGGGCTTTGGCTTCCAAGACTTGAAGTCCCTTGGTAAAAGTAGATTGGTCTTTTTCGCCAAAACATTTGGCCATCAATTCATCCACGAAGGCCGGTACTCCCAGGTCTCTGGCCCCCGGGGTATCGGATTTTGGCAAGATCAACTCGGCTATTTGATCTACCAAATTGGCTTGATCAGGTGTGAAAAATTGGGGTTGCCAATTCAGCTGAGGTTCTGCTTTACAACCCTGAAGAATACCGGCTATAGCAGGTGCTGACAAAACGCCCCCCAAATAATAGGATGTAAGTTTTATTGCCTTTCTACGATCCATTATTTTTTACTTTAAATTTCCTTTCTTCAATTGATCTACTGCATAATTGGCTGCCCTGGCAGTTAATGCCATGTAGGTTAATGATGGATTTTGATTAGCAGCAGAAGTCATGGCCGCCCCATCGGTCACAAACACATTGGGTGCCTCATGCACCTGGTTGAATTTGTTCAGTACAGAGGTTTTGGGATCCTTGCCCATACGGGCGGTGCCCAACTCATGAATACCCAGCCCCATTTGAAATCCCAGGTCGCCAGTAAGAACATTTTTTAGTCCGGCGGCTTCCAACATTTCACCGGCGGAATTTGCCATGTCCTTGCGCATCGCCTTTTCATTTTCCTTGATCTCACAATCTATGCTGAGAGTAGGCAATCCGAACACATCACGAACTTCCTCATTCAGGCTTATTTTGTTTTCGTGATAGGGTAGCACTTCTCCAAATCCACTTAATCCCATCTTCCAAATCCCGGGAGTTACCAGCTTTTTTTTCAGATCCAATCCAATGCTCATTTCTTTCACCGCATCCCACCAGTTTCCACGGCTGGCTCCTCCTTGGTAACCAAAACCCCGGATATAATCTTTGCGTTGATCCTTGATGTTACGAAAGCGGGGAACATAAACCCCATTAGGCCGCCTGCCCGAATAGTACTGGTCTTGAAAACCATCATATTCCCCTTCAGCTCCCACTCCCAGATGATGATCCATCAGGTTATGGCCCAACTCCCCGCTTCTATTCCCCAGACCATTGGGGAACCGGTTGGACTTGGAGTTTAACAGAATAAAGGTACTTCCCAAAGTGGAGGCGTTGAGGAAAATTACGGGAGCATAAAATTCTACGGTTTCTCTGGTTTCCGCATCCAATACGCGGACCCCGGTGGCTTTATTTTTATTCTCGTCGAATATCACTTCGGTGACTATTGAGAATGGCCTGATGGTCATGTTCCCGGTTTGTTCGGCAGCGGGAAGGGTGGAGGAAAGACTGCTGAAATAGGCCCCAAATGGGCATCCTCGAATGCAGCGGTCGCGGTACTGGCATTGACCCCGGCCGTGGTGAGGTTGGGTTAGATTGGCTGTCCGGCCACTGGTCAGGATGCGATCGGAAAAATTTTCCGCTATTTTTTGTTTCACATGTTTTTCCAAACAATTCAATTCCATTGGGGGCTGGTATTTACCATCAGGTAGTTGGGGCAATCCTTCAGGCTGACCATTCACACCAATAAAGGTTTCCACATAATCATACCAGGGTGCCAGGTCTTTGTAACGAATGGGCCAGTCTACCGCAATGCCGTCTTTAGCATTGGCTTCAAAGTCGATATCGCTTAACCGGTAACTGTGGCGGCCCCAGGTGATAGACCTCCCACCTAAATGGTACCCTCTTACCCAGGCAAATGGCTTGATCTCCGTATAGGGATTTTCCAGATCATTCACCCACCATTGTTTGTCTGCTTGTCTTGGTGAATATCCAGTCCTTTTTTGAGCATGAAATATTTTTTCCTCTTCTGTGGTCAAACGGTTTCCGTAGGGTAATTCCCATGGATTTAAATGGGCGGTGGTGTAATCCTCAATATGTTTGACCATCCTTCCCCTTTCCAGTACCAGGGTTTTTAGTCCTTTTTCGGTGAGTTCTTTGGCAGCCCAGCCACCACTAACTCCTGTTCCTACTACGATGGCGTCATAAGTGGCTTCTTTTTTGACTTTTAGATTAAGGTTCATATGAAATCAAAAGTACCTTTTTAAGTTTGTGATCTCTTAAGAATGGGGAATGAAATTATAGGTTCATTTTAAAAAAAAAATTTTTAAATATATAAGTTGTCATCTAGAAATTTTATCCACCCATATTGGTGAAATGCTTTACCATAGGGCAAGATTTAACCCCAGAAGTTTGACCTTAAACAAGAACTCCTAAATAATACATTCAGCTATTTGCTGTCCCGTTGTTTGGATGGGAGGATTTTTATACTGTGGATGAAATATTTAAATTGATGAAATATGCACTTCGAAACCTTCAAGAATATCCGGAAGAAAATCATTTCTTATCTTCTTCTGCTCATGACAATGGTAGTCATGGGATGTGGAGATAGCGATGAGATCATTTTTGATTTTTTACGTTTTGACTCTCAGGAGGTACGTTATTTTCTAGAAGGAAGGCCCACCTCCATTGCCCAATTAGAAGAGTTGGATGGCGGGTTGATAAAAGTTACTCTTCCTGGTATTACCCTGGGAAATTTGGGATTTATCATCCCAGTTATTGTTGAACGACCCAATGCTTTGGAATACCAAATCATATCTGCTGATACTGTGGTTTACGCTTTCTTCTCATCACTTCAAAATGGTTCTTTATATAATAGTCGTGATTTTGGAGGATCTGGTACTATAGTTATTGAATACCTGGGATGTGTTGATAGGAAAGATGGCTCCAGAGAGTGTCCATGGGAGGGCAATTTTGATTTCAAGCTTTTCAACAATGAACAGGAGTCGGTTGAATTCAGCGATGGAGAATTTCGGATCACTCAAATCCTACCATAAAAAAAAGCCCCATATTTAGGGGCTTTTTAAGATATATTTTCACTAATTAATTCTTCAGATTGTTCCTTTCCAAAAAGGCATCATACATATCACTGAAATCTTGTACATCAGGAGAAAGTTCAATGGCCTTTTCGAAACTGGTGATGGCATTCACAATAAGATTATTTTCTTCGTAATAGGCAGCCATCATGATATGATTCAACGAAGTTTCGTCTCCAATTACCTTGTTCAACTGATCCAGATCCTGCTTCACTTTGATAAAAGTATTGGGAGAAAGCCTTTTGATACCATATTCTTCAGATTTGAAATTGGGATCCTCCTTGGAAGCCACGCTAAATACAATCAACCTTTCATTTACAAATCTTGGATGGGACAAATCGAGGGTGATCTCGGTATCTTTAGTTTCACCTTGATAGATGACTTCATTAAAGATATTTTTTAAAGTGGTCACATAGGTGTGGTTCCCTTCTTTTACTGGTTCCCATTTTACCAGAACTTCTGACCTCAATACTTCCACAAAAAGAGGCATTTGCACTTTGATGCTATAGACCTCACTGGCCCGGATCACTGCTCCTGTTACCACCAATTTATCCTTTATTTCTGATTTATCTTCCAACAATTTATTCAAGACAAAGTCAGCATATTTACTGGCCACTGTGGACTTCAGTTTGATATTGGCTGCCAATTCATCAACATTGACCTGGTCTGCGGTTTTCAATTCTATTGTTTTACCACTGGTATGAACTAATCCCAGATAAGCATTTTGTGGAACTTTCAGTTCATCACCACTCATTAGCCCAGATCCGGTTTTAATAGGTCGCCAGGAAGATTCACTTGACGATTTTACTTGGTTAGTACCTTTACTGGCCAATACTTTGAATAGGTAGGTCTGACCAAAACAAGTTGTACTGAGAAATAAAGCGGCCAGCA
The DNA here is from genome assembly GCA_027297025.1 of Bacteroidota bacterium. Lineage (GTDB taxonomy): Bacteria > Bacteroidota > Bacteroidia > Cytophagales > Cyclobacteriaceae > JAPUIM01. The sequence goes on from JAPUIM010000075.1 coordinate 8,917, forward strand.
ATAATGTTTTAAAGGGTTTCATGTTTATAGATTTTGTATTAGAACCAACGACTAAGATTTTTCAAATGTTATCATTTATACCACGGCCCAATCAAATGTAACCGAAAAATAAAAGAAATAATAAAAATATTGCAATTATTTTTAAAAAAAATTATTTAAACACTATTAATTCAAACTATAATTCAATAAACG
>JAPUIM010000076.1 GCA_027297025.1 Bacteroidota bacterium
TTGACCAGATTCAATTGTATGATCAAGAAAATCAACGGAGCAGTATTGGCTTTTAAAATAGGCATTACTGCTTCATATTCCACTTGGAAACTACTGTGTGTGGTTGAACCCTCTTCGTTTGCTTCATCGTAGTCCTTACTAACTTGATGATGCCTGTAATTACCTTGAGAATCTAATTTACAGGCCGATCCCAACATCGGAAGAATGGCAATTAGCAATATGAAAAGCTTCTTGATCAAGATCCTCTTATATCTTATTTGAAATAGGCCACAAAGCTAAGTAATTTGTATAAATATCCAAGAATGGATACAGGCCATCATGTAGAAAAGCCCAGCAGGTGTTTGACTAATTTATTAACGGCTATGCCCCTATGGCTAATGGAATTCTTTTTTCCCATATCCATCTGGGCAAATGATTGGGAATAACCCAAGGGCTGAAATATAGGATCATACCCAAATCCTTGACTTCCCCTACCCTTTTCCAGTATTCTGCCTTTCACTATACCTTCGAATTGCCACTCTTCCCTATCAATTATTAGAGTAATGACCGTACGAAATTGTGCCATTCGATCAGTATCTGCTTTCATTTTTTTCAATAACAAGTCCATATTTGCTCCATCATCTTTTGGTACTCCGGCATATCGGGCAGAGTACACACCCGGTTCTCCATCTAAACTAAACACCTCCAAACCAGTGTCATCAGCAAAACAGTTTGTCTGATAATTTTGATATACATATCGTGCTTTCTGCTGTGAATTCCCTTCCAGTGTATTTTGAGTTTCAGGTAATTCTTCATGGCAGCCAATATCGGCTAAACTAACCAACTGTATACTTCTATCCAGCAAAGCACGGATTTCACCAAGTTTTTTGACATTATTGGTGGCAAAACACAATCTCATGGAGAGAAATTAAGGAAGGAAAAACTACTCAATGATATCTACCAACTCCACATCAAAGGCTAAGACATCGTTTATGAATAAGCCATTGACACCTGTGTTCCCATAAGCCAAGCCGCTTGGAATGAATAAAGTGGCTTTTTCATTTACCCTCATCAAAGAAATGCCTTCATCCCAACCTTGAATCACTTGTCCAGCACCCAATTCAAATTGTAGAGGTTCATAGACCCTTTGGGAGTTATGGATCTGATTGGCCTGAGCCACGTCTTCCAAACTTGTATCAAAAACCTGGTCATCCAGAGTGTATCCTACATAATTTACCGCTACCCTGTCCCCTTGAGATGGGTTATCACCCTGTGTTTCCTCAGTTATAACATACCATAATCCCGAAGCCGTACGTTGGGCGTCAATATTATTCCTATCTATATAGTCCTGGATCAACAATGAATCAGTTACCGCTTGGGCAGCCGGATCAAAAGGTTCATCACCTACATCATTGTTAATACAGGAGTTGATAATGAATGATCCCGCAAAAATATAATACTTGAGATTCAGAGGTTTAAAAGGTATTCTCATAAATGCTATGGGGTTGATACTATTAACGTGTTATTCAGCTGTTCCTGGTAACTACTTAGTAACGTTGTGAATTTGGAAACAGTTTCTTCAAAGGAAAGGGAGGATTTACCTCCCGCTGCATTTTTATGCCCACCTCCCTGAAAGTGTTCCCTTGCCAGGTCATTCACCGAAAAATTTCCTATAGACCTAAATGAAAGCTTCACAGTTACCACTCTGTCTATTATAACTGCCGCCATTACTACACCTTTTATGGATAGAGCATAATTCACCAACCCCTCTGTATCCCCGGTTTGTGAATTAAACCGTTTTAGATCTGCCGCGGAGATAGCAAAATAGGCAGTCTTATACTGTTCCAGCACCGTTAATCTTTCACTGAGAGCAAATCCGAGGAACTTCAAGCGATCCAATGTATTATTGTCATATATCAGTTTGGCTACCAATGTGACATCGGCGCCTAATTCTATTAATTTGGCAGTGATCAAATGTACTTCCTTACTTGTAGAAGGGTGTTTGAATCCACCGGTGTCAGTCATTATTCCGGCATACAGGCAATTGGCAATATTCTCATCGATAAGGTGTTCTTCATCCATATCTCGTATTAAATTGTAGGTTAATTCCGCCGTAGCAGCTGCTTTTAAACTTAAAAACTCAAAGTCAGCGAATTTTTCAGGCTCAAGATGATGATCGATCACAACCTTAATTGCCTTGCTTTTGGCCACCAATTCACCCATTTGATTGATCCGATCCAGACTGTTGAAGTCCAGGCAAAATATAATGTCAGCATCAGCGATCAGTTGTTCGGATAATTTTTGATTGTTCCCTTCAAAAATAATTACCCCCTCATTTCCATGCATCCATTCCAGGAATGCCGGATAATCAGAGGGGGATATCACCTTTACCTGGTGGTTTTTTTTAGCTAAAAATTCAGCCAATGCCAAAGATGATCCTAAAGCGTCTGCATCCGGTTTGTGATGCGTGGTTACTACTATGTTTTTAGGAGAACTTAAAAATTCTTTTAAGACCTGTAAATTGCTCACTACTATTGATCAGCCCGCGGAGGCCTAAATGATAATCTGCAAAAGTGTGAAAAATAAATAAAATACAAAAGTAAAAATCCACCCGAAACCATTCCATGTATTATTTGCCTTTAAATAATCCTCACTTATAAATATTCTGTTAATTTTGCCCCGTTAATTATTCACTTACCAACCAAATGGCAAAAAATATCACTTTTACCATGATCAAGCCAGATGCTATGGCTGATCAGAATGCAGGGGCTATTATCAAGATGATTCAAGAGGCTGGATTTAAAATAAAAGCAATGAAATTGACCAAGCTTTCAAATGAACGTGCCGGTGAATTCTATGCTGTTCATCGTGAAAGGCCCTTTTATGGAGAATTGTGTGAATACATGTCTTCAGGACCCATCATTGCTATGATCCTTGAAAAAGAAAATGCAGTAACCGATTTCAGAACCCTGATTGGAGCCACAAATCCACAGGAGGCCGCAGAGGGGACCATAAGGAAGTTATTTGCTAAATCCATTGAAGCCAATGCTATGCATGGGGCGGATTCGGATGAAAATGCCATAGTGGAGGGAAATTTCTTTTTCTCTTCATTAGAAAAGTTTTAGGATCATCAATCGGGCCTTATTGATCAATTCTTAGCTTTTTTGCTAATAAAAAATACCCTGCGAATCCATCGTGGTAAAAAAATCGCTCCCAACAAAAGATAGGGGTAAAAGGACATCATCCTCCAAAATATATTAGATATCAGGGTATAGTTACCTAAAAATTGTTCGAAAAAAGCGGGGAAAAAGAATTCCGCTGTTCCACTACTGCCCGGGGTGGGTGAGATCAACATAATGATCCAGAGAACTATTTGACGGGCAAATATCAGAAAATGCTCGGAGAATGAAATACCAACAAATGAACTCATCAAAACATTGAGTTGTAAGTACCTGATGGTCCATATAAAGGTGGTTGATAATACGATTTTAAGCCAGTAGGTGAAACCTTTACCTCTTATCTGCTGGGAAGCCAAAATAATTTCATTCCCTTGTTCATTGGCACTTTGACGCCATTTTCTAAGGAAATTCAGGGTGGTCAACTTAAGAAGTATCCATTTAAATGCTCGGGGTTTAACAAATAATGCATAAGCCATAATCAAGGTATATAAGGCTATTAAGCCGTAGCTTATATAAAATAAATATTGAAGGCTTTCACCCCCAGCCAGGGATAGGTTTTTAATATCAGGGAAAACTGTTTCAGGATTAAACATAATAGCCAATGGGGCGGCTATTACAAAAAACATATTATCCATGATGGCTGTCAACATTACAAAAGCCAGCGATTTACCCAAATTGATCCCTTCCTTTAGCAGTATGAAAACTGCAACCGCTGTACCGCCTACCACTGATGGAGTTACCGCTGAGGCAAACTCCCAAAGGATAATTACATAGATGCAGGACACCCAAGAGAGTTGTTTATCGGAAATTTCCCGGATTCGATATATATATCCCGCCCCCCTGGCAATAATGAGTAACCATGCCAATGTGAAATAACCAATATCGGCATCAAAAAGTAAACGTAAATTGTCAGCGGAAACAGTGGGATCACTGTAAAACAAATAGAATACAATGGCCAGTCCTATAGCCACAGGGATCCATATCTTGCGAGGGTTTAATGTCTTAAGAATTTTCTTCGAATCCAGATCCATCTAGCTGACTATCTCCTCTTTCGACCTTTCTATCCAAAAATTATTGTATCCAATACCGCTATGAATGGCGATAATATGGGAATTGATCATTTCCAAAATAGCTAAGAAATTGAAGATGACTGCAATTTTATCGGGCTGTAAGCTAACCACTTTTTCAAAGGACATCCGATGCTCCTTCTGAAGAGTTTTTAGTATGAATTTTTTTTGTTCGGAAATGTTATAGGGATATTGGACTACAGTATGGATGGGTTTGTTTTTCTCCAGTTCAAATTTTTCCAATGCCCTCTGGAACACTTTCAGGAGCTTGTAAAGATCCACATCCTGCAATTCTGATTCCACATTCACTTTCTCTGAAAGCGATTTAATTTCTTGTATAATATTTCCCCTTTTTTCCTTTTCTATTCTTTCACCTTCCAAAGCCGAAAATTCATGGATTACAGATTTATATTTTTTGTATTCCAATAAATGTTTCACCAATTCCTCTCGAGGATCAATCTCATTGCCCTCTTCATCAAATACAGGCCGCGGCAACAACATTTTAGCTTTGATCCGCATCAAGGTGGCTGCTACCAAAATAAACTCACTGGCCACCTCCAGGTTCAAATGCTCTAAATGATGGATATAGTCAAGAAAATCATCGGTGATTTTTGAGATGGGAATATCATGTATATCCAATTCATCCCTTTCAATAAAAAATAGGAGAAGATCAAAGGGGCCCTCGAAAAGAGGTAATTTAATTTCGAAACTCAAAACACATTATTAGGAGGTGAAACGCCTCATTCGAAGCAGATCAAATTTATTATAAAAACTTCAATAAATATCCCCCTGGGTGAAAAAAATGTACCTTTACAAAAGTGGAATCATTGATTCTAATGGAAATTGAAAACATTTAACCATATTAGTTGATTATTCAGTGGTATTAATTAAGAATCAATGCTGATAAAACCTGGAAAACTGCTTTCAAAGATTGATAGTCCAGATGATGTCAAGAAACTGGACCAATCACAGTTAGTAGAATTAAGTGGTGAATTGAGGCAGTTCATCATCGACATTGTCTCGGTATATGGCGGCCACTTTGGTGCCAGTTTGGGAGTGGTGGAACTAACAGTTGCCTTGCATTATGTATTTAACACACCCTATGATCTCTTGGTGTGGGATGTTGGGCATCAAGCCTATGGGCATAAAATATTAACCGGCAGAAGAGATATTTTTCATACCAACCGGGTGTACAAGGGAATGTCTGGTTTTCCCAAAAGAACGGAAAGCGAATACGATACCTTTGGCGTTGGTCATTCCTCCACTTCTATTTCTGCTTCATTAGGCATGGCTGTAGCTTCCAATTATAAGAATCAGAAAGACCGTCAACATATTGCGGTAATTGGAGATGGAGCTATGACTGGAGGAATAGCCTTTGAGGCCATGAATCAGGCAGGGGCACTAAATACCAATGCCTTAATCATACTCAATGACAACTGCATGTCCATTGATCCAAATGTGGGAGCATTGAAAGATTATTTGGTCGATATCACCGCATCACATACCTACAATAAGATCCGAGATGATATTTGGAATATGCTGGGTAAATTCAGCAGATTTGGTAAAAACGCTCAAGAGATAGCATCTAAAATAGGAGAAAGCATAAAGTCTTTCTTGTTGGAACAAAACAACTTCTTTGAATCTTTAAATTTTCGATATTTTGGTCCGGTAGATGGCCATGATGTAAATCATTTGGTGACCTTATTGAATGATCTCAAAGATATACCTGGCCCTAAATTATTGCATTGCGTTACTATAAAAGGCAAAGGCTTTAAACCAGCAGAACTTGGTGATCATACCAAATGGCATGCCCCCGGAAAGTTCGATAAGGTCACCGGAGAGATCCACAAAAAAGTACATGAAAAACCTCAACCACCCAAATATCAGGACGTATTTGGGCATACCCTGGTTGAATTGGCAGAAAAAAATGATAAAATCATAGGAGTAACCCCAGCTATGCCCTCCGGCTCCTCGATGAACATTATGATGAAAGCCATGCCGGATAGGGCTTTCGATGTTGATATTGCCGAACAACATGCAGTAACCTTTTCTGCAGGCATGGCCACCCAAGGTATAATACCATTTTGTAATATCTACAGCACTTTTATGCAGAGAGCCTATGACCAGGTAATTCATGATGTGTGCATTCAGAATCTGCAGGTAGTGTTCTGCCTCGACCGGGCAGGATTTGCTGGTTCCGATGGACCCACCCATCATGGGGCTTATGACATTGCCTATATGCGCTGTTTACCCAACATGGTAGTCTCCTCCCCAATGAACGAAACCGAGTTAAGAAATCTAATGTACACTGCTCAACTGCCACGGGAAGGCCCTTTCTCTATACGATATCCCCGGGGACAAGGTGTTCTTCCCAATTGGAAAATGCCGATGCAGGAAATTGAAATAGGCACCGGC
>JAPUIM010000077.1 GCA_027297025.1 Bacteroidota bacterium
AACCAACAACTAAATACACAATTATGAAAAAACTAATTGTAGTCCTATTGACGGCCATTTGCTGGCAAGTATCAATGGCCCAGGATGAGGATCCTGTCTATTTACTATTTGAATTTATGCAGGTAGACAACGAGCAAGAAGTAGCCTATGCTGAAACGGAGAATTTTTGGGAAAAGATCCACCAGCAAAGAGTTCAAAACGGAGAGCTGGTGGGCTGGGACCTTTGGGCGTTGCAACCTGGTGGTGAAATTCAAAACTTCCAATACCTCACGGTAAATGTTTACGATGATCCTGTTAAAATGATGGAGGGTGGCACTTTGGAGTCATTGATGGCCAATGCTAAAAAAGCTTATCCCGACATGTCCCAAGATCAAATTTTAGAAAAATTAAATAATTCTTCCAAAACCAGGGATTTGGCAGTCAGGGTATATCTGGATTTAATAGAGACTACTGATGAGGATTACGACATGCCGGTAGGATCCATTACCCGCATTAATATGATGAAAACAAAACCTGGCCAGGGTGCCAATTATGTTAAAGCAGAAACGGAAATTTTCAAACCACAGCACCAAAAAATGGTGGATGCCGGCAAAAGGGGCTCATGGGGGCTGGCCTCGGTAATGCTTCCTTATGGCACTGAAGTGTATGCCGATTATTACACTTTTGATATGTACAAGGATTATGCTCAAATGTTTGACGACGGGGGGCCGAAGAACAACAAAAAGCCTTCCAGGAAATAGCGACAATGCGGGATCTGAAGTTTTCCTACATTGGCAAGTTGCTGAAAAAAGTACGCTAATTGTAACCAAATAAAAGGACCCTGCACATCTCCATAGTAATGCTCGGGAGGTGGCAGGGTTTAACCCTTAATGCTTCAGACTATATCATTACGCGTTGCTTGAAGTGGCTTCAATCGTCTTTTCACCAATCACTTGAACAAATAGAGTTAGCTGTTCATAAAAAGTTTCTTTTAGTGAAGATTCCGATATGCCTTCTGCTTTATTGAAGTTCTGCCCAAATGAAGGAAGTGAAAAACTGCCGGCTATAATGCCTCCTTGGTGAGGGAAGGAATTTGTGGCGGTGGCTAACACCAATTGAGCTCCCCTGGGGCCGGGTGAAGTTGACAATAACAGCATAGGTTTATTCGACCATATTGGTTTTTCCAGTCTTGACATCCAATCGAACACATTTTTAAAGGCTGTAGAATAACTGCCGTTGTGTTCTGCAAATGAAATAATGATCCCATCGGCCTCGCTAATTGCAGCCTTGAATCGCTTAGCTTTTTCAGGTACCCCAGCTTCACGTTCCTTATCTACACTGTAAATTGGCATCTCAAAATCATTCAAGTCCAGAAAATTGAGCTGAACATCTTTGAGTTGATCAGCTGCCCACCGGGCTAGCTGTTTATTGATGGATTGGGTGCTGCTACTGGCACCAAATGCTACTATGTTATTCATTATTTTGATTCTCCTTTTAGTTTAATGATCAATTTGGTAATTGTTTGGGCCTCTTCCCCCGTCAGGTTTTGAGCCATTGGGCCATGATATTGATATAATTTCTGACTCAATATGGCCAGCATTTTAATTCCTTCAGCAGTTATGGTAATGTCCATTTTTCGTCGATTTAGTGGACATTCCCGACGGTCAACCAAACCTTTGTCCAAAAGTTTATCCACAATGCGGGTCACGTTACTGGTACGCTGTACCATTTTTTGCTGGATCTCCTGAACGGTAATTGGCAATCCTTTTCGACCATGTAGTATTCTCAGCACATTAAATTGAGGTTCTGTGATCCCGAAATCTTTTAATTCCTGGCTAACCATATCAGTAATCAAATGACCAGTGCGTATAATCTGATATATTGCCTTCAAGTAATTGGTATTAACGTTCACTATATATACAATTGTTGTATCTACATTAATAACGAAGATTCACCTAAATAAGTTGCTTTATATTCGGTGATTTATTAAAGTGTTTCCATGTGACCTTGATTTCGAACGAATTTAATCAGAGTCAGAACTATTGTTAATAGTTTAATGTTGCTAAACCGTCCTAATATTTGGAAACGATGAGACTTAGCACAGGAGAAAAAGCCCCGGAATTTACCGTCATAGACTATTTCAACCTGACCTCTATTAAAGAAAAACCAATTCTACCAGCTGATTTTTTATTGGATGAAACCCATGTCATTTCTTCAGTCCATTACGGCCGCGACTTTGGAGATCACATGGAACTTAGCCAACTTATTGGTCAAAATAATTAGAAATTAGAAAAGATGAATTAGAAATTGGGTGCTCCAATTTATCGATTGGTGAGTTGGCGCTAAGCGCCAGGCATTAGGTCTTTTCCAAAATTAACTTGATCTTGCTATCTTTCTTCTTCAATAAGTGATCATACCGCCAGTCTATGACTACACATCTTAAACTTGTTTATTACGGGCTCTTAACCACACTTGTTCTTAGTTGTCAGCAGGCCCAAGTGGTCCAGATCGAACAGGATGTTCAAAAATCCTGGACCATGACTGGGTTTGTTAAGGTCGATAGTATAAACCCGATATTATCCCCCCAAAGTGACCTCATATTCGACTGTCCAGTAAGCAATACTCCAGTTAGGTGGGAGGAAAGAAACGTTCTAAATCCCACTGCAGTGGTGAAGGACAACCAAGTACACTTAATATATCGGGCCCAGGATAATGCCATGACTTCACGACTGGGGTTGGCGGTTAGTAACGATGGACTGCACTTTGAAAAACAACCTGCACCAATATTTTATCCCAGTCAGGACAGCATGCTAGTTTATGAATGGCCAGGCGGCGTGGAAGATCCTCGCATCGTGGAGTCCGAAGACGGCAATTATGTCCTGACCTACACCGCCTACGACGGCAAAATCGCACGTTTATGTTTGGCCATGTCAACTGACCTCAGAAGTTGGACTAAATACGGCCCGGTATTGAGTGAAGAAAAATATCAAGATACCTGGTCAAAATCAGGGGCCATTGTTTCAAGTAGAAAGGGCAATAGAATAGTGGCCACCAAAATAATGGACCGGTATTGGATGTACTTTGGAGATACTGATTTATTTATAGCATCCTCTGCTGATCTAATCAATTGGGAGGTGGCTGAAAACAAAGAAACTCAAGAAATGATATCAGTTCTTCATCCAAGGATGGGCTATTTTGACAGCCGGTTGGTGGAACCCGGCCCTTACGCTTTACTAAAGGAAGAAGGAATTTTGCTGATATACAATGCCAGCAATGCCGCTAATTTTAGTGATCCTCTATTACCGAAGTTTACCTATGCCGCCGGACAGGCTCTATATGACAAAGATGAACCCTTTAAACTCATTGACCGGATGGACAGTTATTTTATTCATCCTGAAAAAGACTATGAAAAGGTTGGTGAAGTTAATGAAGTTTGTTTTGTGGAAGGATTGGTATATTTCAAGGGCCGATGGTTCCTTTATTATGGTACAGCGGACTCCAAAATAGCAGTAGCGGTGAAATAATAACCTATCATTGTCCGTAGCTTGAAGCTATGGACGACTGTATCAATCTCCAATACTCACCTCCACACTCCTTACATATCCGGTAAACTTTGAATCGTGTACATCTTTGAAGCTCGGCACAACCT
>JAPUIM010000078.1 GCA_027297025.1 Bacteroidota bacterium
GCGATATAAACATATCCTTGTTCCACTAATTCCCTTAGATAACGAAAAAAGAAAGTAAGTATCAAGGTCCTGATATGACTTCCATCTACATCGGCATCTGTCATAATTATTATTTTATGATACCGAAGCTTTTTCAGATTTAAGGCATCTTCATTTTCTCCATCGCCGAAACTTACTCCCAATGCGGTAATCATGTTCTTTATTTCCTCGTTTTCGTAAATTTTGTGTCTTTGGGCTTTTTCTACATTCAATATTTTACCGCGCAAGGGAAGTATAGCCTGAAAAGCTCGATTTCTACCTTGTTTGGCCGAGCCACCTGCGGAATCCCCTTCCACCAAGTACAGTTCACATACAGCCGGATCATTGTCAGAACAATCAGCCAATTTTCCTGGTAGGCCGGTGCCTGAAAGAATATTCTTTCGCTGTACCAGCTCGCGAGCTTGACGCGCAGCATGCCGGGCTTGTGCAGCCAGTATGACTTTGGAAACAATTAGTTTAGACTCCTTGGGATGTTCTTCCAGATAATATTGAAGTTTCTCGCTTAGGGCCGAATCAACCGCACCCATTACTTCAGAGTTACCCAATTTAGTTTTGGTCTGACCTTCAAATTGTGGTTCGTTAACCTTAATAGAAATTACCGCGGTTAAACCTTCACGAAAATCATCACCACTAATATCAATCTTCACTTTATCAAGCAGACCAGATCTTTCTGCGTAGGATTTTAATGTTCGGGTAAGTCCTCGTCTGAATCCCGATAGATGAGTTCCCCCTTCAATGGTGTTAATATTATTGACGTAGGAAATTACGTTTTCGGTAAAGGAAGTATTGTAGTTAAGGGCCACCTCAACTGGGACCGCACCGGTATCATTCTTAATATATATGGGTTCCGGAATTAATTTTTCCCTGGTTGAATCCAGGTAATCTACAAATTCCTTCAATCCTCCCTCAGAATAAAACTCTTCAAACAAAAAGTTGCCATCATCATCTTTTTCCCGAAGGTCTTTCAGCTTTATTCTGATTCCGACATTGAGATAAGACAATTCCCTCAATCTTGAAGCTATGGTTTCAAAATAGTATTCGGTGGAAATAAATATTTGTTTATCTGGTAAAAATTGTACTATAGTACCCGTTTTACCAGTCTTGCCAATTTCTTTGACCTTGTACTGAGGCTCTCCTCTCACGTATTCTTGTTGGTATATTATTCCATTTCTGTGAATGGTAGCCGTCAACTTTTCTGATAGCGCATTCACACAAGAGACCCCTACTCCATGTAAGCCACCTGAAATTTTGTAGCTGTCTTTATCAAACTTTCCACCAGCATGCAACACGGTCATCACCACTTCCAATGCCGATCGTTTTTCCTTTTCATGAATATCAGTGGGTATCCCTCTACCGTTATCTGAAACCATGATAGAATTATCATCATTTATCACCACCTCAATTTCCGAGCAATAGCCTGCCAAGGCTTCGTCAATTGAATTGTCTACCACTTCCCAAACCAGATGATGGAGCCCTCTTACACCTAGATCACCAATGTACATGGCAGGTCTTTTTCTAACCGCTTCAAGTCCCTCTAATACTTGAATATTTTCCGCTGAATAATTTTGTTTTTTCGTTGATTTCTTCGCACTCATAATAAAATATTTAATCAACGCAAAATTACGAAAATTATTTGGCTAATCCTCCATTAATACAATGAAAAAATCTTAATATTTAAGTACTTATTCTGCTGATTAATAGAGGATTACAATATAAAAGATGAAATGAGTCGGATGGTGTTAAATCACTTGACAAACCTTTGGCAATCACCCCATTATTTAGGTCCTGATGAGGACCTGCTTTATTTGTACTTTTCCAATAATTTCTCCGCGCATTTTACCCCGTCTATTGCGGCGGAAACTATCCCTCCAGCGTAACCGGCTCCTTCACCACAAGGGAATAGTCTTTTTATTTGTAGGTGTTCTAAAGTAACGGGGTCTCTCGGTATCCTTACAGGAGATGAAGTGCGACTTTCTACACCTATTAGTTGAGCTTTATCGGTCAAATAGCCAGGCATTCTTTTCCCAAAGTTTTTTAATCCTAAGACAAGTCTTTCAATAATTTCAGATGGAAGTACTTCTTTAAGATCAATGTTTATTAGTCCCGGAACATAGGAACTGAGTAAGAGACCCCGGGACATCTTATTTTCCAGGAAATCCATCAAATTTTGAGCAGGTGCGGTTTGATCTCCCTCGGCTTTTTTACAGGCTTTTTGTTCGATCACACGTTGAAATTGCAATGCTGCCAAAGGCCCATATTTTTTATGGTCTTTAAGGTCTTCAAGCTCAATGGAAGTAACTACACCAGAATTGGCAAATTTTGAATTTCTACGAGAAGGGCTCATCCCGTTCACCACAATTTCTCCTGGAGCAGTGGCAGCAGGAACGATAAAACCTCCTGGACACATGCAAAAGGAAAATACTCCCCTCACTTTCCCCCTTACATTGACCTTGGTTGAAAGAGCATAGACGGAAGCTGGTAAATATGGCCCTCTATTGATACAATCGTATTGAATTTTGTCTATTAAAGATTGGGTATGCTCAATTCTCAATCCCAGGGCAAAAGGTTTGGGTTGGATCAGTATATTTTTCTGATTGAGCAATTCAAATATATCGCGGGCCGAATGCCCGGTGGCCAAAATCACTCCGATTCCCTGGAATTTTGTTCCATCTGAGGTAATGATGCCTTTAATCTCTTCTTCCCTGATGATCAAATCAGTTACCCTGGTTTCGAAATAGATCTTTCCACCAAGTCCCTCAATTGTATTTCTCATTTGAGTCACAATTTTGGGCAGTTTATTAGTGCCAATGTGAGGGTGGGCATCTATTAATATATCACTGTTTGCACCGTGTTCTACAAATATTTGAAGAATGCGCTCAACATCTCCTCGTTTCTTTGATCTGGTATACAATTTTCCATCGGAAAAGGTACCGGCGCCACCTTCACCAAAGCAATAATTAGAGTCAGGATTGACCTGGTGAGATCTATTTATGGCCACCAAATCCCTTCTTCGTTGTGGAACATCCTTACCTCTTTCCAAAATTATGGGCTTAAAACCAAGCTCTATTACTTTCAATGCACCAAATAGCCCGGCTGGCCCTGCTCCAATGATGATTACTGGGGGTTCAGAAGATACATTGGGATAATCTTTAGAGTAAACCGGTATTTGAGCCAATTCATAGTGGGTCAGTATTTGGTATTGCACCCTTACTACCACCTTTTGCTTTCTGGCATCAATTGATCTCTTTAATACCCTGGGAATTTCTTGGGATGCCAGTTTTAATCTGGCACGAATTACATCCGAAATTGAGATGTCCCCAAATGCCTCTCGGGGAGACATTACCATATTGAATACTCTTTTCATGGTTAAGGTGTCTATCCTTAAAACCTATCGGGAGGGATTTGAACCTGGTTTTCGTACCGGACCCATAAATCCTATATTGACCCCGAATCTGAATTGTGTACTAACTGTAGATTGGTTTAGATCATCAAACAAAGTAGAAGCCTCAGGAATATTTCCAGAATCTTCATTGAAATTTCTGTATCCGACATCCAATCCCACGAATAAATCCAAGGTAAAACCACCCTGACCTGCCTCGGTAATAAACCTGCTACCTAAAAAGAATCCATACTCAAATTTCTCCTCATCTGCGCGAAATGACAATCTGCTTAAATTGGTGGAGGTGGAATCAATTATATTGACAAAATGATTTAGTGAGGTATAAAAAAGCTCATGTCCAAAATAAAACATGCCGTGTTTTTTATTATTCTCATAAAATTTCTGTCTAAGCGCAATGGAATAACCCCTTTTGTACAGGTCTCCAACTTTCACGTTTACATCACTGGTAAAGAAAGGGTTTCTGATAAATGAAAAGATAAGCTCATAACCCAGTCTCTCCTGATAATAATATTCCAAAGCAAATGGTAAAAATCCGGCAATACTCAATACGGGATTGGTCCCTACAACAAAGGCCCGGTATTCATTGATCTTAGGGGTGAAGTATTTTACCCTTGTGTTCTTGAATTTATATTCGGGTTTTTCATAAGGTCCTTTCTCCAAAACCGGAGGATCGTTTACAGAAAACTGGGGACTATTTTCCTCATATATAGGTTTATAATAGCCAACTAAGGTCCCATCTTTTTCATAAAGCTTCCATCGGCCTACCTTGCGGTCATCTTCAATTCGCCCTTCCACTTTGATTACCCCGTTATCATAGTATCCCAAGTAATCTCCTGTTCCTTCTATAAAGTTGGCTTTCCCTTCCAAAGAACCGTCTTCATAATAATAGTACCAGGAACCGTGGTTTTTACCCTTTTGAATATATCCTTCAATCTTTAGCTTGCCATTGGGATAATATTCTTTGTACTGGCCATTTCCGCTGGTAAAAACACCATCACCTTTAACC
>JAPUIM010000079.1 GCA_027297025.1 Bacteroidota bacterium
ATACTCTTTATTTTAAAGTTAAGGAAATAATAGGGTTCGTTACATTTTACCAGGTTAATGTAATGCAAAATTATCAATCTGAAAGGTAACTGAAGGTGAGAAATTCAAACAAAATAAACAGGTATTTAAATCAAATTTGAACTTTTATCTTTTTGAGTGGAACCCTATCAAATTTTGGACAAATTATATTGTTTATTCATGCCTTGATCAAAAACCCGGTGTTGTTACTTCTTGATGAACCCTATCAAGTTATGGATGAAAAACTGTCCAAAAGACCAATCAATTGCTGGATGAAATTTTTTCTTCAAGCACCTCCACTTTGATTTTATTACCCACTATACCAGTGAACTTCCAGCCGTCATCAACAGGATCACCAGAATTGAATCTGGCAGAATTATAGAAGATAGGGAAAGCCTGGACCTAGGATGAGCGTCTCAAACTGCCTAAGGAAACCCGGACAAGGGGAAACCCAGGTATAAATTGGATTCTCAAGTTGTTACATCTCCCTTGTCATTTTGTGAGATATGGGATTGATTATGTGTAATATAAATAGTGACCTTTATTATGTCATCAATGGAGAATTTTTCAAACCCATGATAAGATCTAAAGAATAAACTCATGAAACTTGCAATTAAAACACAAAGATTAATCTCTCCCTTAAAGGAAATAAAGGATGCGGTTATTCTGATTGATGGGGAAAGAATTGAAGCTGTAGGTAAGCACGAAAATATCAGTATTCCCAGCGATTATGAAATTATGGATGTAGGTGACAAAATTGTTACCCCTGGCTTAGTCGATATCCATAATCACGGGGCCAATGGATATTTTGCACGAGAAGGAGCTGACGCTCTTCAGGAAGTTTGTACATGGCTGGGCAAAACAGGGACCACTTGCTGGATGGCCACCATTGGAGATCCTGAAGGAGTAAGAGGTGGAGTAGAGGCCATAAAAAGAGGAACAGAAGGATGTTATGTGCCTGGAATAAGGTGCGAAGGGCCCTTTCTTTATCCTAAATACCTGCCAGGTGAATCTCCTGCTCCGCCACCCCCTGCTGACGAAAAAACATTTATGGAAATGTATGAAGCTGGGGAAGGTCATATAAAGATAATGGATTGTTCCCCTGACCTTCCCGGCGGGTTGGAGACCATAAAAAGAATAAGGGATCATGGCATCATATCTGCATTTGCGCATGGAAATGCAGGGTATGAGCTGTTCATGGAGGCTGTTGAATGCGGCGTTACTATTTCTACCCATACCTACAATGTAATGACTGGTATGCATCATAGAAGACCAGGCGCGGTAGGCGGGGCACTTACTTGTGATGAGGTGATGGCTGAGATTACTGCAGATGGTGTTCACGTTCATCCAGTGGCTATGGATGTGTTGATCCGCTGCAAGGGTCTGGATAGAGTATATTTAATCTCCGATACCCAAGCTATTGCCGGGTTACCCGATGGATTTTATGATTGGTCCGACAGAATTATCGACGGAGAATATAATTGGGTGGGAGTTAAATTGAAAAAGGAAAACGGAGTAGCCAGATTAGCAGGTATGGGCGATGATGTAGATGGCGCCATTTCAAGCTCCTGTTGGCCTTTGAAAAAAGGTATACAGAACATGATAAATGATGTCGGGGTCTCTCTTAAAGACGCGTTCCGTATGGGTTCTCTCAATCCTGCAGTAGCCGCCAACCTCGATCATGAGCTGGGCAGCCTGGTCAGAGGCAAAAGAGCTGATTTGCTGGTTATCGATGAAGATGTCAATTTGTTTATGACCATGGTAGGAGGAAAAATCGTGCATGAAACTGAGTTGGTGGCTGAATTAGAATATTAATTTCCTTATTTAAAAAACAGATCTCCGAAAGAGTACTGGATATACACAATTATACCGGATGAGTGATTATTACCTTGTTGGAGATGTCGGAGGAACGAAAACCGACCTGGCCATATATTCCAGTAAAGCTGATATAAGAAAATTTGTAACCAAACAAAGGTTTCAAACTGCGGATTATCCAAGTCTTGAAAATCTAATTGCCACATTTCTTGAGAATAACCAGCTGATCATTAAGGAAGGGATTTTGTCTGTTGCTGGACCTGTTTTAAATGACAGGGTTACTTTTTCCAGCAGCAACCTTCCCTGGGAAGTCGAGAGGTTTAAGCTGATCAATGAACTCAATATACCCGAAATCTCGCTTATCAATGATTTAGAGGCTGTTGCCATATCAATTCCCTTTCTGAAAGAAGATGATCTATATACAATCAACCAAGGGATCAAAGAAGAAAATAAAACCCTGGCCATCATAGCTCCCGGGACGGGGCTTGGGGAGGCATTTTTGCTTTGGACTGGGGAAAAATACCAGCCTTGTGTTTCGGAGGGTGCTCATGTTAACTTCGGACCCAGGACTGAAACAGAAATGGGACTTCTTCGACATTGTAGAAAAATAAATAGACATGTAACCTATGAATCGCTGTGCTCGGGACTGGGAATACCTTCGATATATGATTATTTAAAGGAAAATTCCGGACTGGAAGAGCCCTCTTGGATTTCGGACCTACTGAAATCTGCAGATGACAAAACCCCGATCATTTTGGATGCTGCACTACAAAAAGAAAGAAGCTGTACAATTGCCCAGGAAGCCTTAAAACTATTCGTTTCCATCCTGGGAGCGGAAACGGGAAATCTTGTTCTCAAGACCATGGCTACCGGTGGCATCTATCTCGGAGGGGGTTTACCTGGAAAAATAATACCTTTCCTTGATTCGGAGATTTTTATTGAACCCTATGCAGACAAGGGAATAATGGCAGAGATGATGCTTGATGTTCCCATTCACATCATAATAAATCCGGATAGCGCCATATTGGGCGCCGCGGATTATCTTTTTCATAAAAACGGTGAGTTGAGTAGCCAAAGCGGACTTGCTAATCCCATTGGGAGTTGATCGATTAGTATGCCCAGGAATTATTATATCGTTGGTCTGGTCTTTTTGACCTTTTTTGTAATATCCTATTTGACCAATATCATAGGCCCTTTGGTGCCGGAGATCATTAACGATTTTCAATTAAGCCTTACCATGGTGGCATTTTTGCCATTCTCCTTTTTTGTCGCCTATGGATTGATGTCTATTCCTTCGGGGATCCTTGTCGAAAAGTTTGCGGAAAAGAAAGTGATGATTTTAGGATTCACGGTGGCTTTTATTGGCGCACTTTCTATGGCAATATTTCACGATTACCTGACAGCCATCTTATCACTGTTTCTGATCGGATCGGGAATGGCCATGTTGCAGGTAGCTATCAATCCGTTGCTTCGAACCAGCGGCGGCGAGGAAAATTTCGCTTTCAATTCCACTTTAGTGCAATTCTTTTTTGGTACCGCTTCCTTTTTAAGTCCCCTGGCTTATTCCTATTTGGTTCTGAATCTGCAAGGAAAATCATCGGAATCCAATTTCTTAATAAGCACGCTGTCCATGGTAGTCCCAAAGGATATGGCCTGGATCTCGATGTATTGGGTGTTCGCGGCCTTAGCATTTTTGATGATACTGGTGGTGGGGTTTAGCAAATTTCCTAAGGTGGAATTGAAAGAAGATGAAAAGACTGGCGAAGCAGGCACCTATATGGATCTGATTAGAAAGCCCATGGTTATACTTTTTTTTATTGCTGTCTTTTTTTATGTAGGAACTGAACAAGGTATCAATAACTGGACCTCAAAATTTCTTCAAACCTATCATGGATATGATCCGCAAACTACCGGTGCAGTAGTAACTTCTTGGTTTTGGGGATTAATGACCCTGGGCGCTATTCCGGTCCTTATATTATTGAAATTGATGGATAGCCGAAAGGTACTGATCATATTTTCAATTATAGGGATTATTAGTCTTTCCATGGCTTTGTATGGTGGTGGGGAGGTGGCGAAAATAGCCTTTCCCATGTTAGGTTTCAGCGCCGCGGCTATGTGGCCAATTATTATTTCCCTTGCTCTTAATTCGGTGAACGAACATCACGGTACTATTGCAGGGATCCTGGTGACAGGAATAGTAGGGGGTGCTGTCTGGCCCTTGATCATCGGATCTTTGGGTGATGAGATGGGTCTCAAGACTGGTATGCTCCTTCTTTACATTTCTCTACTTTACATTTTAAGTATAGGATTTTGGGCCAAGCCATTGGTTACCAATAGGACCATTTGGGAAGAGAATGAGGCTGTAAATTAAAAATACTTTAGAAATGACTAATATGGATTTCAATTTTTCACAATGACCATTAATAGGAAAGAATGAAAAATTCAAAGAAAAATTTGAGACGGACTTTTCTAAAAAAACTTTCGGGAACAGCTTTTTTGGCAAGTACTTCACCGCAATGGCTTATTGGCAAGCCCTCAAAGGATACCATGATCCTGAAGAAAAAGGACCATCATGTTTCGGCCAATGACA
>JAPUIM010000008.1 GCA_027297025.1 Bacteroidota bacterium
GCTCCGAAACCCATTACGTTTTTTATTCGACCGTTAAAAGCAATTAACTTATCCAATAACAGTAATGAGCAATTTCAGCAATGAAGACATGATGAAAAATATGATCTCCAATCTCTCAAAACGACTTTTGGCTGTATTCCAATTATACGAGCTTTACACATTAAGCTCTCAAATTAAACCTCTATCCTTCACATTCATCCCTAAATCGTCCGGAAAATCCCTAAATTCTTCAATTTGGAAACTTTCAGTGTTTCTTTACGATAAAATTTAAGGACTCAAAAATTTTTGTAATTATGAAGTACTTACATCAGAAAATGGAAGAAGCAATTTTGGATGGAAAAAATAGTTCCATCGAGGATCAAACTAACCTGGTGAAGGTGGCTGGAGTTTCATCCACTTGCAGCACGGATTGCTATTTGGTTTTCGGCTTAATATTATTGATGGTTGGTATTAACTATTTGTAAAAAATATATAATAGGTATACACCTGAAAATCAAAAAATAGTTATCCTGTGTTGGAGGCTCTGGATTGGGAACGGTAGTTGTTTTACAAAAATTTGAACCCCTTGAAGATCTACCGGTCTCTTGCTTTTACTACATTTTCATGACTCCCATAATCCACCCAAGTTCCTGAAGTCAAATATCTAAAAATCCTATTGTATTTAAACTTAAAAAGCACCCGCAGTGGATTTCTTAGTATCCCTTTAGAAAAAATATATATTCCTGCCTGAGTTGAAACTTCATAATCACCAATTTCCTGACCTTTATATTTTCGCATACCAACTATCCGGTCCCCATCCATTTTAAATAAATCCCTTCTACCCTCACTAACACCTCGTTTTGATAATATTGTAATCTGACTATCCAGCGGGTCTCCAAGCTTTGAATTATGGAATCTTACCATCCCTCCGATATCAACATTCTCATAAACAAGATCACTTGGCATAGTTAAAATCGAATCAAAACCCCTAAAATATTCTTTGTTTTTAGAAAAAAAATACTGCATTATTAAAATATATGGCAGTTCTAATAACCTGGATATCTTCTTATGTTTAGCCTGTTGATGTAATATTCTTAAACCTCTCTCATTAACTCTTTTTTCTAAAGTAGAATATTCTTCCGAAGGAAATGACAATACTGCAATTTCTGTTGGTGCTCCATCTAAGAAATCTATAGCTAGATCTATTAATCTTGAATTACCAATTTTTATCATTCCTTTAACTGGTTCATCTTCTTCCAAGATGCTTCTAACTCTTGTACCTTCACCTGCAGCTAATATTAATCCTACAGTTCTGTATGACATAGTATCTCTCCAAGATCCTTTTTTAATCTGGAAAATCCTGATGATATTTTAAAAGTTTCTATGAGGGGTTCAAAAACCTACTATTGAGAGAAATATTGAAATTAAATGTCTATAATATCCTTACTTCACCTCATCTACATCATCCACTCTGGTCACCAGCGCCGCCGCGATGATCATGGAAACACCTCCGGCGATCAGTGCATAAATGGCTTGGCCGCCAAACAGGTTTCGTACCATAAAACCTAAAATGCTGGCAGCGGTTATTTGGGGGATAACGATAAAGAAATTAAATATACCCATGTACACCCCTAATTTATGGATAGGCAAGGAGCCGGTTAAAATGGCATAAGGCATAGCCAGTATACTGGCCCAGGCCAAACCCACGCCCATCATTGAAACTAAGATCAATTGAGGATCATGAATAAAATAGATGGATGCCATGCCTGCACCTCCGGCAACCAGAGAAATCATGTGTACGGTTTTTCGACTGGTGCGCTTAGCCATGGGTTGCAGTAGGAAGGCTACCAGGGCGGCAAAACCGTTATAGGCGGCAAAACAAACGGTGACCCAGTCGGCGCCATCGTTATACAATTCAGATGTGGTATCGCTGGTACCATATATGTGACTGGTAATTGCCGCGGTAGAATAGATCCACATAGAAAATAAGGCAAACCAGGAAAAGAATTGAACATAGGCTAGTTGTTCCATGGTTTTGGGCATCTTGAACAGGTCGTTGATAACTTCTACGAACCCATTTTCAGTTTTCCCCTGTTTGGTAAGCTGGGCGGTGATCAACTGTATGATGCCAAAAGCCAGCGATCCCACGGTAAGGATGTAAAGCTCCTTGGCCCAGGATTGCCAAAACACCAAAAAGCTGGCCACCAAGCCGGCAATCACCCAGTAGATGGAACTTTTCAAAAACCTGGAGGCGGGAAGGGTTTCTTCATGGTAGGTTGATGTGGTATCGGTATTGGTTTTTTCTTCCTTTTGAAATTTGTCCAGTTCTTCCGGTGAATATTCTTTGGTGCGGACCACCGTCCACAATACGGCTACAAAGAAGATGGCGGCACCAATGTAAAAGGAGAATTTTACCGAAGGAGGGATTTTTTCACCCTCCAAAGCTATATTGGATATATTCAGCCAGTTGGTCATCATCCAGGGAAGGGCGGATGCTACCACTGCTCCGGTCCCAATGAAGAAACTCTGCATGGCAAAACCTTGAGTTCGTTGTTCTGAAGGCAACATATCACCCACAAATGCCCGGAAGGGTTCCATAGATACGTTGATGGAGGCATCCATGATCCACAGCATCCCGGCAGCTACCCACAGGAACGGAGAATTGGGCATAATAAACAGGGCAATGGAGGCAAGAATAGCCCCTACCAAAAAATAAGGTCTTCGCCGTCCAAACCTATTCCAGGTGTTGTCGCTCATATAACCAATGATGGGCTGAACAATGAGCCCGGTTACCGGAGCCGCTATCCACAGGATGGGGATCTCATCCACATTGGCTCCCAGGGTTTCAAAAATTCTGCTGGTATTGGCGTTTTGCAGGGCAAAACCAAATTGTATACCCAGAAATCCAAAACTCATATTCCAAATTTGCCAAAAACTCAAACGAGGTTTGCTGCTGGTTTTGCTTTCAGCGGTGGGGAAAGTTGCTGATTCGGCCATGATTAAAAGTTTAAAGTTTAATTATCATCTTATGGTTGGACCATTTGAAGTTGCCATACAATACAGTTTCAATTTCATCTCCTCCATCACTCGCCAAAGGATTCACTTTTTCTATAGGAGCGGTAAATCGGTATCCAATGGATTTAAGTTTAACCTTTTTGCCATCTGCTGTAATTTCCTTTTTTGTTTTAAATCCATGCAGAATCAAACATATTTTGGAAAATTGAGTCTTATATTTTCCCTCTACCGTCCCAAATGTAATAGTTCTACCCGTGTACCGGATCTCACGACTATAGTAGGCGCCATTTTGGAAATGGTAGGATTCTCCATCATCTTCATAGTAGGTAAAAGTACTAGCGGTGGTTCCGTGGTAAATGTGCAAATAAAGCGTG
>JAPUIM010000080.1 GCA_027297025.1 Bacteroidota bacterium
TGCCTTGGCGTTGATTGGCTAAATATTGTTTGACATCCAAATAAATAGCGTGATCATTGGGCTCTATCTCGTAAATTGATTTAGCCAAGTCAGCTTTTCTACCTGTGTCTTTTCCGGTTTGTTTTAAAACAACAACTTTCATTATTTCTCTAAAATTATGGTTGAGTTCTTAGAGCCTGGAACCGAACCACTTATCAAAATCAAATCTTCTTCGGGAATAATTTTAATTACTTTAAGGTTCAATACTTTAACCCTATCACCGCCCATTCTTCCCGCCATCTTCATTCCTTTAAAAACCCTAGCTGGATAGGAAGCCCCACCAATCGAACCCGGAGCTCTTAATCTATTATGTTGGCCATGGGTCTTGTCTCCCACACCTTTGAAATGGTGCCTTTTTACAACTCCTTGAAAACCCTTTCCTTTTGAAATGCCTATGGCATCAACATAATCATTTTCTTTAAAGATTTCTCCAACTTTTATGGTATTACCTAAGGCCACCTGACCTTCAAATTCTTCCCGAAAATTTCTGAATTCCACCACTTGTTTCTTTGGAGAAGTTTTTGCTTTATTGAAATGTCCTTTTAATGCTTTGGATGTTCTTTTTTCCTTTTTTTCGTCATATGCCAATTGTACTGATTTATAGCCATCCGTCTCCACATCTTTAACTTGAGTGACAACACAAGGGCCTGCTTCAATCAAGGTACAAGCAATGCTTATTCCCTCCTCATCAAACACATTAGTCATCCCGATTTTTCTACCAATTATCCCTGACATTTCTGTATAAATTGAACATTTTTTATGTCTAAAATCCTCCGCAATTCACTAAAAGACTGCAAAGATAGCAATTTAAACTTTAGCAGCCAAAACCTTTAAATAAGAAATATGGACAAAAAGAAGGACCAATAATCAGCCTTATTGATCCTTCTTAAAGGTTTTTTGATTAAACTTTAATCTCCACATCCACCCCACTGGGTAGCTCCAGTTTCATCAAAGCATCCACAGTTTTAGTACTGTTGGAATAGATATCAACTAGCCTCTTATAAGTGCATAATTGAAACTGTTCCCTTGACTTCTTATTAACATGAGGGGATCTTAAAACCGTAAATATTTCCTTTTCTGTGGGTAAAGGTATGGGACCACTAACCACGGCTCCTGTTGTTTTTACTGCTCTTACTATCTTTTCAGAGGATTTATCCACCAAATTATGATCGTAAGACTTTAACTTTATTCTTATCTTTTGATTCATTTTAATCAGTTTACTACTTCCCCTTTAACCTTAGCAATTATATTTTCTGCTAAAGTGTTGGGTGTATGTTCATAATGTGAAAAAGTAAGAGTAGCGGAAGCCCTACCGGAGGTGATGGTTCGAAGATCGGTGACGTAACCAAACAATTCTGATAAAGGCACATCAGCTTTTACAATTCGCACCCCACCTTTGGTATCCATTCCTTTCATAATTCCCCTTCTTTTATTTAAGTCTCCCGTCACTGGACCGGTATATTCATCAGGGGTAACTACTTCCACTGCCATTATTGGTTCTAACAGTTTGGGAGTAGCTTTATGTGCTGCCTCTCTAAACCCTATACGGGCAGCTATTTCGAATGACAGGGAATCAGAGTCGACATCATGGAATGAACCATGAAATAATCGAACCTTCATCCTTTCAATTGGGTATCCCGCTAATGGTCCATTTTTCATGGCCTCTTTAAATCCCTTTTCAACTGATGGAATGAATTCTCTGGGTATTACGCCACCCACTATGCTATTCACAAACTCCAATCCAGACTTATCGTCATCCCGGGGACCAATTTCAAATCGAATATCAGCAAATTTACCTCTACCACCGGTTTGCTTTTTATAAATCTCGGTGTGTTCAACCATTGAAGTAAGGCTTTCTTTATAAGCCACCTGAGGTGCTCCTTGATTGATCTCCACCTTGAATTCCCTTTTCATTCGCTCAATAATAATTTCCAAATGCAGCTCACCCATTCCCTTCAACACTGTCTGACCTGTTTCCTGATCGGTATTAATTTGCAAAGTAGGATCTTCCTCCAATAATTTTGAAATGGCATTCCCCAATTTGTCAACATCAGCCTGGGCCTTTGGCTCTATGGCATAACCAATAACCGGATCTGGGAAAGTGATAGATTCTAACACCAATTTATTCTTTTCATTGACCAAGGTATCCCCGGTTTTAATATTCTTAAAACCTACTCCTGCACAGATATCACCAGCCTCCACAAATTTCAAGGGATTTTGTTTGTTTGAGTGCATCTGCATTAACCGCGAGATCCTTTCTCTCTTTTCAGTCCTCATGTTATATACATACGAACCTGAATCAAGCTTTCCGCTATATACTCTCATAAAAACCAACCTGCCGACAAATGGATCGGTAGCAATTTTAAACGCCAGGGCAGAAAAGGGTTCGGCGATATCTGGTTTTCGCGACTCTTCTTTTCCCGAATCAGGATTTACTCCGGTTACCGGTGGCAAATCCAATGGTGAGGGAAGATACGCACATATAGCATCTAATAAGGCTTGAACTCCTTTGTTTTTAAATGCAGATCCGCAAAGTACCGGAGAAAAGGACAAATCAATAACTGCCTTTCTAATGGCCGCCATCATTTCTTCTTTGGTGATGGAGTCTGGATCTTCGAAGAATTTTTCCAGCAGCACATCATCATAGTCGGCTACACTCTCTACTAATTTCTTCCTCCATTCTTCTACGGTGTCCTTCAAGTCATCGGGAATAGCTATGGCCTGAAAGGTCATCCCCATGTCTTCTTCGTTCCAGATGATAGCCTCATTGGTAATAAGATCAACAACTCCTTTAAAATTTTCTTCATTTCCAATGGGTATCTGTAAAGGCACCGGATTGGCACCCAGCTTTTCCTTTATTTCATGTACCGCATTAAAAAAATCCGCCCCTACCCTGTCCATTTTGTTTACAAAACAGATACGTGGCACATTATATTTGTCTGCTTGTCGCCAAACAGTTTCCGACTGAGGTTCGACACCAGAGACAGCATCAAATAAAGCCACCGTTCCATCAAGGACCCGTAGAGATCTTTCCACTTCAACCGTAAAATCCACATGCCCAGGCGTGTCAATTATATTGATCTTATATTCGTTCGTATCATTTGTCAATTTACCCTGTTCGGTGGGATATCGCCAGAAAGTGGTGGTAGCAGCTGATGTAATGGTGATACCTCGTTCTTGCTCCTGTTCCATCCAGTCCATGATAGCAGCGCCTTCATGCACTTCTCCAATCTTATGACTAATACCGGTATAATACAATATACGCTCGGTCGTGGTAGTCTTACCAGCATCAATATGAGCCATGATGCCGATATTTCTAAGATATTTTAAATCCCTTTTTGACATTTACTCCTAAAATCTGAAATGTGAAAAGGCTTTATTAGCTTCAGCCATTCGATGAATATCGTCCTTTTTCTTGATGGCTGCACCTTCACCCTTAGAAGCTGCTATAATCTCTCCAGCCAACTTTTCGGTCATTGTTTTTTCACCCCTGGACCGGGCATATCGTATTAACCACTTGATTCCCAGCGATGTTTTTCGTTCCGGTCTGACCTCCCTAGGTACTTGAAATGTAGCACCACCCACTCTCCTACTTTTTACCTCTACCGCTGGCATAACGTTGCTAAGTGCTTTTTTCCAAGTCTCCAAGCCATTTTCTTTGGTTCTGTCCTCTACTATTTGAATGGCATCATAAAAAACATTATAGGCAAGGTTCTTCTTGCCCCTGGCCATTAAATAATTTACAAACTTAGAAACCAGCGTATCCTGGAACTTCGGGTCAGGTAAAATATATCGTTTAGTTGGTTTGGATTTTCGCATAGTTTAAAGAACTTATTTCTTTGGTTTTTTGGCTCCATATTTAGATCTAGCTTGCAATCGTCCACTCACTCCTGCCGTATCCAAAGCTCCCCTTATAATATGGTAACGCACACCGGGCAAGTCCTTCACCCGACCACCTCTTATTAATACAATAGAGTGTTCTTGTAAATTATGGCCTTCTCCTGGGATATATGCATTTACTTCTTTACCATTGGTTAATTTCACCCTGGCAACCTTTCTCATAGCAGAATTAGGTTTCTTAGGAGTGGTAGTATACACGCGGGTACAAACACCCCTTCTTTGTGGACAAGCGTCCAGAGCAGGAGCCTTGGATTTGGAGGTTAATTTCTTCCTTCCTTTGCGCACTAATTGTTGTATTGTAGGCATTTAGTTAATATTTTTCCTTACAAAATCGAGTCGATTTTGGGAATGCAAAAGTAAAGAAATACCCTTACTATCCAAAACCAATCTTTATTTATTTTAACCAATAAAAAGGCCCAACTTTTATAAAAAAGTTTAGGCCCCACTTGGGTAATTCTTGCTCAATTATTACTGATTTTCACCAACTCATCAAACTGAATGAGTACCTAAGCCTCCCCGACTGTTCCACCAAAATTTATTGGAAACTTAGGTCCGTCTTCACTTTGCTTTATTTGTCCGAAGGTATCTTCGTACTTTCTAATATTTTCTTGCAAAGCACCGACCAATCTCTTCGCATGTTCTGGTGTGATCACCACCCTAGACTTCACTTTGGCCTTGGGTACCCCTGGCATTAACCGAATGAAATCTATTACAAACTCACTATTTGAATGAGCGATCATTGCCAGGTTGGCATAAACACCTTCTGCAATTTCTTCAGATAACTCAATATTTATCTGATTTATTGGCTTTTTATCTTTATTTTCTTCTGCCATCAGAATCTTAATTTACTCCTGCAATTGCTTATCTCGGTTGAACAGCTCTTTAGATTCAACCAAAGCATCGTACTCTTCCTGGGAGGCCACAATCAAGTCGTTGTATACTCGCATTCCTGTACCAGCAGGAATCAGATGGCCGACAATTACGTTTTCCTTTAAACCAATCAATCGATCAGATTTCCCTCTTATTGCTGCTTCACTTAATACTTTAGTAGTTTCCTGAAATGAAGCTGCAGAGATAAAGCTTTCAGTGCCCAATGAGGCTTGGGTTATTCCTTGTAAGGTTGGCTTGGATACAGCAGGTTGAGCGTTTCTGACTTCCACCAGCTTCATGTCCTTCCTTTTCAAACTTGAATTTTCATCCCGCAATTTCCGGGAAGTAATGATCTGTCCTGGCTTCAGGGTTTCTGATTCTCCAGCATCAACTAAAACTTTTTTATCCAAGATTGAATCATTCTCTTCGCGGAACAAGAATTTGTCAACGACCTGATTGGGAAGGAAATTGGTGTCACCGGCATCGATGATCATCACTTTCTGCATCATTTGTTTCACAATGGCCTCAATGTGTTTATCATTTATCTTCACACCTTGCAAGCGGTAAACCTCCTGAATTTCATTCACTAAATATTCCTGAACTGCGGTAGGACCTTTAATTGAAAGGATGTCTGCAGGAGTGATAGCACCGTCTGACAATGGTGTACCCGCTCTTACAAAATCATTATCCTGAACCAGGATATGCTTAGATAAGGAAACCAAGTAACGTTTATTAACTCCATCTTTGGATTCGATAAATATCTCACGGTTGCCTCTCTTTATCCCACCATAGGTTACTACCCCATCAATTTCGCTTACAACTGCAGGATTGGAAGGATTTCTGGCTTCGAATAGCTCGGTAACTCTGGGAAGACCCCCGGTAATATCCCTTGATTTACCCATCATTCTGGGTATTTTAGCCAGTACCTGGCCTGATTTTATTTGCTCACCAACTTGTACAGCAAGGTGAGCTCCAACCGGCATATTATAAGATTTCTCATCTCCTTTTTTATGGGACACTACTATTGCAGGGTTTTTCGTTTTATCCTTAGTGTCCACAATTACTTTTTCCCTGTGACCTGTTTGCTCATCAGACTCTTCACGGAAGGTGATTCCCTCTTCTATGGATTCAAAACTGATCTTGCCATCAAATTCTGATAAAATCACAGCATTGTAAGGATCCCAATTACATAACTGGTCATCTTTCTTTATTTTGGCCTTCTCTTTAATATTGAGGAAAGCACCATAGGGAACGTGGTTGCTGATTAGTACTTTCTTGGTTTTAGGATCAATTATCTTGATTTCACCAGATCTTCCCATCACTACCTGTACCTTATCCCCCTCAGAATTAGTGGTAGATATCGACCTCAAATCTTCAAACTCAATAACACCCTCAAACTTGGCTTTTATGGTAGCTTCAACAGCAATATTAGATGCTGTACCTCCAACATGGAAGGTTCGCAGGGTTAATTGGGTTCCGGGTTCTCCGATGGACTGAGCAGCTATCACGCCTACCGCTTCGCCATTTTGAACCATTTTTCCGGTGGCCAGGTTTCTACCATAACAATTAGCACAAACTCCCTGTTTTGTTTCACAAGTCAAAACTGAACGAATTTCAACATCTTCAATAATGGTACCTTCGATCTGACGGGAAATCTTCTCGGTAATCTGCTGATTGGCCTCAATGATTAACTCATCAGTCATGGGATCATAAATATCGTGAACTGTTACCCTGCCCAATATTCTCTCAGAAAGTGTCTCCACAATCTCTTCATTGTCTTTCAGTGCAGAAACTACTAAACCTCTTAGGGTTCCACAATCTTTTTCATTTACTACCACATCTTGAGCCACATCCACTAATCGCCGGGTTAGATAACCTGCATCAGCCGTTTTAAGAGCAGTATCAGCCAATCCTTTTCGTGCTCCGTGTGTGGAAATAAAATATTCGATCACATCCAAGCCCTCCTTAAAATTTGAAAGAATTGGGTTCTCAATAATTTCACCAACCGTACCTTGCAGGTTCTTTTGAGGTTTAGCCATTAACCCTCGCATACCCCCCAACTGACGAATTTGCTCTCTTGATCCACGTGCGCCGGAGTGCATCATCATATAAATGGAGTTAAATCCTTGCTGATCTTCTTCAAGCTGTTTCATCAAGGTATTGGTCAGTTGAGAATTGATAC
>JAPUIM010000081.1 GCA_027297025.1 Bacteroidota bacterium
TTATCTTATTAAATCGTTAATGTTCCCTTTGCCCTGGCATTTTTTAACACATTAGATATGCCATTTTTGTTAATGGTCCTCAATGTGGAAGTAGCCACTTTTATAGTTACCCATCTATCTTCTTCAGGAATATAAAATCTCTTTTTCTGCAAGTTGGGATAAAACTTCCTCTTGGATTTATTATGGGCGTGAGAAACGTTATTTCCCGATCTTGGTCTTTTCCCGGTTATCTGACACACTCTAGACATAATCTCCGATATACATGGTATAAAAAATGGTCTGCAAAGATGAGAAAAATAAAATTAATTTCAAATAGACTTAATTGAGATCTATCATTTTTAAGCACAATCATAAAGGTCCTTGGTTGCTTACTAAATTAGGCCAAAATCGCCACTAATATGAATGCCTTGCCATGTTTTAATCCAGTCATGGAAACGATAATTTTCTTATCTTTGCCAACCCTGCTTTTATACCGGCATAGGCGGTACAAGGCTCATGGATTTTAATTAACAAACTAATAAACAAACATGAAGATGGTGCAAAGCATTTCCTCCAGTCAGGATGCAATAAATTTAGAGGATAGCTACGGAGCTCATAATTATCATCCGCTTGCGGTGGTTATTGCCAAAGGTGAAGGAGTGTATGTTTGGGATGTAGGAGGAAAAAAATATTACGATTTTCTCTCAGCATACAGCGCACTAAATCAAGGCCATTGCCATCCCAGAATTATAAATGCCTTGATTGAGCAATCTAAAAGACTCACCCTTACATCCAGGGCTTTTTACAATGATATCTTAGGCCAGTATGAAAAATACCTCACAGAGTATTTTGGTTATGACCGGGTTTTACCTATGAATACCGGAGTGGAAGGTTGCGAGACGGCTTTGAAACTTTGCAGAAAATGGGGCTATGATGTTAAAGGAATTGCCGTGGATAAAGCGAAAATAATATTTGCGGAAGGCAATTTTTGGGGCAGGACCCTATCGGCCATTTCTACTTCCAATGATCCGGTCGCCAAAGAGGGTTTTGGTCCTTTTATACCGGGATTTGAAGTGATCCCTTACAGTGATTTACATGCGCTGGATAAGGCGTTACAAGATCCAAATGTGGCTGGATTTATGGTGGAACCAATTCAGGGAGAAGCGGGGGTGGTAGTACCCCATGAGGGATACATTGCCAAAGCGTTTGAATTGTGCCAGCGACACAATGTATTATTCATTGCTGATGAGGTTCAAACTGGTATTGCCAGAACGGGTAAATTATTGGCCTGTGATCATGAAGGTGTAAAACCCAATATATTGATATTAGGAAAAGCACTTTCAGGTGGTGTATTACCGGTATCAGCAGTACTCTCTAACCATGAGATCATGTTAACCATTACACCTGGAGGCCATGGTTCAACCTTTGGGGGAAATCCATTGGCTTGCGCAGTGGCCATGGAAGCCTTGCAAGTAGTAAAAGATGAAAACCTTGCTGAAAATGCTCAATTGATGGGAGAGATCTTCAGAGAAAGAATGGAGCAGCTAGCAGAAAAATCTGACTTGGTGAAATTGGTCAGGGGAAAAGGCTTATTAAATGCCCTGGAAATTGATGACTCTCCGAACAGCGAGACGGCTTGGAATGTATGTGTGTCACTAAAAGAAAATGGCCTTTTGGCCAAACCTACTCACGGCAATATAATAAGATTTGCTCCTCCTTTGATCATTGAGGAAGAACAAATCCATGACTGCTGCGATATTATCACCTCCACTATCCTCAAGTTCAAGAAATAGTATGCTGAGGAGGCCCAGAAGAAATCGGAAATCTGCCATAATCCGGTCTATGGTCGAAGAAACACGGTTGTCGGTAGACGATTTGATATTTCCCCTGTTTCTAGTGGAAGGGAAAAAGATCAAACAGGAAGTTCTTTCCATGCCTGGGATCTACCGGTTTTCTATGGATGAGTTGTTGATTGAAATAGGCGCCTGCATCGAATTAGGTATAAAATCTTTTGCCCCGTTCCCCTCTATAGACCAGAAACTAAAAGATAGTTATGCCAGTGAAAGCCATAACCGTCAAGGGCTTTATATCAGGTCCATTGGAGCTATTAAAAAGCAATTTCCTGAGGTATGTTTAGTCACGGATGTGGCTATGGATCCCTACAGTTCTGATGGCCATGACGGGATTGTAAATAGTGGGGAGATATTAAATGACGAAACCCTGGAGGTTTTAGGAAAGATGGCTTTGGCCCAGGCCCAGGCAGGAACGGATATCATAGGGCCGTCTGACATGATGGATGGCAGGGTAGGTTACCTGAGAGAGGTATTGGACCAAGGTGGCTTTAAGAATGTTTCGATTATGTCTTACACTGCTAAATACGCAAGTGCATTTTACAGTCCTTTCCGTGACGCCTTGGATTCAGCCCCCAAATCCGGAGATAAAAAGACCTATCAAATGAACCCGGCTAATCAAAGGGAAGCCTTGACCGAAGCAAGACTGGACACCGAAGAAGGTGCAGATTTTCTAATGGTGAAGCCAGCCTTATCTTATCTGGATGTAATTAAGCTATTGAAAGATCATTTTGACCTGCCCATAGCCGCCTACAATGTAAGTGGGGAATATGCTATGGTAAAGGCCGCAGCTCAGAAAGGATGGTTGGATGGGGATAAAATAATGCTGGAGATTCTCACCAGTATTAAAAGGGCAGGTGCCGATGTGATCCTTAGTTACTTCGCCAAAGAATTCGCTCAGCTGAAGGATTAATTTTTATTCAAATATTTCATCATCCCGTTCCAGCATCAATATCGAAGATTGGGGCACGATGAAATATCTCTCATTTTCATAAATCACCTCCAATGCCCCTTTTTGTAAGAAAATTGCTAAATCCCCTTCTTTTGCTTGTAGTGGAATGTACTTCACCGGCTCACTTTTCTCTTTCCAGGATTCGTCTTCGTCAGCAGGAAGTGGTAAGGGATAGCCAGGGCCGGCTTTCATAATGAACCCGCTTTGAATTTTTTCCTTTTCCTGTACTCCGGGGGGCAAGTACAGCCCACTACTGGTTTTTTCAGAAAGTTTCTTGGGCTTGATCAACACCCTATCACCAACAATGATGAGGTTCTTGAGTTTGTTTTCTTTAGTTATTTCCAATTGCCAGTCGATTTTATATCACAAAATTAATAAACTAATTGTCTTCTGCCCTCTCAATTAATTTGGGGTCTAGAGATTTACTGGTTTTTGCCCCTAGTTTCTTGATTTTCTGGGCCCGGGAAACAAGGTCACCTTTACCACGATATAACTTTTTCATGGCCTC
>JAPUIM010000082.1 GCA_027297025.1 Bacteroidota bacterium
TTTAAGGTAAATCCCAGCACCTTCTTGCCCACCATGGAAGTAAATGGGTTGGAAGATAAAAAGTTGAATAAGCCAGGAAATTTGGAGGCCAACGCCATGGTGCTATTAAAGGCTCCCACCAATTTGGCACGAAAAGGAACGCCATTGGCATCATAATAATGTTGTAGAAATTCCGCCTTCAGTTTAGCCATGTCTATATTGGAAGGGCATTCCGATTTACAACCCTTGCAGGAGAGGCAGAGATCCATGACTTCCATAATCTCTTGATGATCAAACCGGTTGGACTTAGTAGAATTAGTAAGCATTTCTCTCAACATATTGGCCCGGGCCCGGGTGGTATCCTGTTCGTTTCTGGTAGCCATATAGCTGGGGCACATGGTGCCTCCGGAGAAGGCTAGTTTTCGGCAATCTCCTGAACCGTTACACTGTTCTGCAGCTCTTACGATACCTTGATTCCTATCAAAATTAAATATGGTTTTAATTTCCGGAGTTGGCTGGCCAGGTTTATATCGCAAGCTGGTATCCATGGGAGGAGCGTCCACGATTTTACCAGGATTGAACATGTTTTGTGGGTCCCAGGCATTTTTTATCTCTTTGAGTATTTTGTAGTTGTGATCTCCAATCATTTGTGGAATGAATTCTCCCCGCAACCGACCATCCCCATGCTCACCGCTCAATGAGCCTTTATATTTTTTTACCAAATCTGCCATTTCCATAGCCACAGTTCGAAAGAGTTGCTGCCCTTCCTCTGTTTTTAGGTTAATGATGGGTCTAAGATGCAACTCCCCTGATCCGGCATGAGCATAATGCACTGAGTAGAGATTGTGCCTTTTGAGCCCTTCATTAAATTCTTTAATGTAATCTGGTAGATCGTGGACATCTACTGCTGTATCTTCCACTACCGGTACCGGTTTTTCATCACCCGGCATGTTTGATAATAAGCCTAAACCTGCATTACGCAATTCCCAAACATTCTTTGTTTGATCGCCGGTTACCAATGGGTAGTAATAACCCAAATTATTTTCCCTGAGCTCTGTTTCCAAGTCAGAAGATTTTTTCTTCACTTCATCCAGGTCTTTTCCCGCTAACTCCACTACCAGGATAGCTCGTGGATCTCCTTTCACAAAAAACCTATTCTTTCTCTGTGCAATATTTTCCTTGGTGCGCTCCAGTATATAGTGGTCCATCAATTCAACCGATCTGGGTGCGTACTTAAGAGCTATCAAATTTCCCTGTAGCGACTCATGTACTGAATTAAAATGGACACAAACCAATCCGATATGTACAGGAGGCAATGGTTCCAAATTAAGTTTTACCTCAGTTATAAAGCACAGAGTTCCCTCCGATCCGGCAAGGAGTTTACAAAAATTGAAGGGTATTCCCTGTTCTTTGAAGGGAAATGTCTGAAGCAATAAATCAATGGCATATCCGGTGTTTCGTCGTGGAATGCTAACCTTGGGAAAACGTTCTTTAATTTCCTTTTGATTTTCAGGAAGGCTCAATAACTCCAGGATATTGTTGTATATCTTGGATTCCAAACTTTGGCCACCACATTTATACTGAAAACTTTCTTTATCCAGGGCTTTTAATACCACCTGAGAGCCGTCACTCAAAAATACCTTGGCCTCTAATAGGTGGTCCCTGGTACTTCCGTAAATCAGCGAATTGGCCCCACAGGAATTATTTCCTACCATACCTCCAATCATAGCCCGGTTAGCGGTTGCTGTCTCCGGGGCAAAGAATAGGCTGTACTTCTTTAAATGATAATTCAATTCGTCTCTTACAACCCCGGGCTGCACCCTTACCCATTGTTCCGTCTCATTGACCTCTAGCACTTGATTAAAATGCTTCGATACATCCACCACAATTCCGGGTCCCACTACTTGTCCGGCCAGAGAAGTACCGGCAGTACGAGGAATGAGAGAGGTGTGGTTTTGCCGGGCAAAATGAATTAATTTTTTTATATCCTCAAGGTTTTTAGGAATTGCCACCGCCAAAGGCAGTTCGCGGTAAGTTGAAGCATCGGTGGCATAAAGTCGTCGAATGGATTCATCCCATTGGATTTTACCTTCAAGTTGTGATGATAATTGACGTAAACGGGCTTCCATTCCCCTTCCTTTTGGAAAGTGCAAATATAACATCCTCAAAAAGAAAAAAATCACGGTTGGTTAATATTCCAAAGTAGCTGCGTCTTTTTAGAGTCTACTTCGTATATAGTGATGGAGATGAAAATGATGATCGATAGTACCAATACCGCTCAATTGTACCGAAACTTCCAGGGGGAGTTAAAGAGATTCATTCAAAAACGGGTTAAAGATTCGGACGATGTGCAGGACCTATTACAGGATATATTTATAAAAGTTCATACCCATAGGGAACAACTTACTGAACCTGAAAAACTAAGAAACTGGGTATACACCATCTCCCGAAATACCATAATAGATTATTACCGCAAAAGAAAGTCTACTCAATCACTTAACCCTGAGGGTCTTTACACTGTGATGGAAGAATATCAGGTTGGAACCAGCCAAGATTTCGAAAAGTGTTTTGTGCCTTTTATCAATGCCTTACCCAATGAGGATCGGGAGTTGCTGGAAAAGGTAGATATCCAGGGTGTCAAACAGAAAGAGTTGGCCAGGCATATGAATCTTTCTTACTCGGGACTCAAATCCAGAGTGCAACGAGCTCGAGGAAAAATGAAACATCTGTTTTTACAGTGCTGTGATATTAAATTCGACAGTTCCGGACAACCGGTGGGTTGCCATCCCAGAAACTCCTGCGATTGACCTTTTAAGCCACTTAAACTTTCTTCATAAAACTGTGAAAAAATTAAAGTCAAACTATATATCCGTCTTATTGTTTATTGTTTGTTGGAACTCTGTGACAGATCTTTCGGCTCAACAACAGATTCATAATTCGGTGGAAGCACAAGAGGTGATCAACACCCTTGTGGCAATGTGGGATGCCATTGAAAAAGAGGATGTTGATCGTTATGCAGGCTATATTCATTCAGATTTTACTGCTTTTGGAGAATATGATTCGGCACGGGTAGAAGGCAAAAAAATGGAGATTCAAAATATAAAAACCTCCTTGCAACATTCCAGCGATATCCATACCGAAATGCATTTCCCTAAAGTAACTATCAACGGAAATGTAGCCTGGATCGTGTATTATTGGTCGGATTCAGGAATATCCAAGAGTAAACCATTTGCCACTCAGGGAAAATCTACCCGAATATTTGTTCGCGAAAATGGAAATGGTTGTGTATTCATGGCCATTATACGTTGCTGCCTTAATTACTGGAGGGAAAAACATACTCCAAAAGAAATAATATCCCACAAAAATTGATATTCCTTTTAACATTTTTTAACACCGCCTACACAAAAGTTGTGGATGGTATGGATATTTTTGAGCATCTTTTCATAATTGATCAGGATAAGCGATGAAAAATTCCAAAAAAATCACTCTAGGTCTTTTAATACTGGCTTTGGTCTCTTTTTTACAATTGGGTTTACTGTTACATGGCCATCTGAGCCAGTTGGTTAACGATCCTTGTCTGAAAATTAGGATTATCAACCTGATCAAAACAGAAAAACCTCAGGCCCTACCCTCCAGCATCCATATTATTAAATAGGTGGTATTTAAGGTTAATTTGTCTTAGTTCTCAAAATATCAGATAAATTAGGGGCCAAAAAGGAGGTTTTGAATTTCAGCGAATCCCAGAAAAAATGGACCGGCCTGTTTTTAGGTCCGGTACTTTTTATCCTGTTTTTATTTTTTATCGAGCCACAGGGTATGTCGGCTGAGGCCAGGGCGGTATTGGCCTCTACCCTATGGGTGGCTACCTGGTGGATCACCGAAGCTATTCCCATTCCTGCCACCTCTTTGCTCCCTATCATATTACTGCCACTGGCTGGAGGTTTGGATGTTAAAACCGCCACTTCTGCCTACGGGGACAAGATGTTGTTCTTGTTCATTGGGGCGTTTATGATCGCCTTGGCCATGGAAAAATGGAACCTCCACAAACGTATTGCCCTCAATATCATTCTGGCGGTGGGCACTAATACCCGAATGATAATACTGGGTTTTATGATAGCTACTGGTTTTCTTTCCATGTGGATCTCCAATACTGCCACCACCATGATGATGATGCCCATTGGAGTGGCCATCATTAGTCAGTTTTCCTCGTTCCTCAAAAACAATCATTCCAAAAGAGCCAGCGATAACTTTGGTAAAGCCCTGATGTTGGGCATTGCTTATTCTGCCTCCATTGGTGGATTAAGTACCCTTATAGGCACTCCTACAAACCCCATTTTCGCGGCCATGGTAAAGCAGATCTTTAACCAGGAAATATCTTTTGCTGATTGGATGATGTTGGGTACACCTTTGGCGGTGGTGCTCATTGGAATCAGTTGGATCCATCTGGTTCGATTCGCCTTCCCTCTGAAATCTGATCCAGTAAAGGGTGTAAAGGATACTATGGAGAATGATTTGAAACAATTAGGTAGCCTGAGCTGGGAAGAAAAATGGGTAATGGTTGTTTTCGTTGGGG
The DNA here is from genome assembly GCA_027297025.1 of Bacteroidota bacterium. Classification (GTDB taxonomy): domain Bacteria; phylum Bacteroidota; class Bacteroidia; order Cytophagales; family Cyclobacteriaceae; genus JAPUIM01. The sequence continues at coordinate 4,553 of JAPUIM010000082.1, forward strand.
CCGCCCTGGCCTGGATATCCCGATCTTATGTACTCAACCTATTTATGCCTGCGTTAGACGATACCATCATCGCAGTGGCCGGTGCCCTGATACTGTTTTTTATTCCAACTAAATCCAAGCCTAATTCACGGATATTAAATTGGGAGACCGCTGTAAAATTGCCCTGGGGAGTCATTTTATTGTTTGGTGGTGGTCTTTCTATCGCAGCAGGATTTAAAGAATCAGGACTTGCCCAATGGGTAGGTACTAGTATGACCTTGCTTCAAGGTTTGGAGTTGATAGTGATTATTGCCGGAGTTACAGCCCTGGTCAATTTCCTAACCGAGATTACCAGTAACGTAGCCACCGC
>JAPUIM010000083.1 GCA_027297025.1 Bacteroidota bacterium
GATAGCGGTTTTTGGTGACTGGTTTCTTCTCCATTATTTATTAAATCCGGGAATGGCATTTGGATTGCAGTTGGAAACGGAATACGGAAAAATGATCCTGACCTTATTTCGCCTAATTGCAATTGTGGGTATTGGTTACTATTTAATCCATCAGGTGAGCAATGGCGTACATTCGGGTATGGCCTGGTGTCTGGCCTTAATCTTTGGTGGGGCCATCGGAAATGCAATAGACAGTACTTTGTATGGCGTGCTTTTGGAAAATGCACCACCAAATTCACCTAGTCCCTGGTTTTATGGACAGGTAATTGATATGCTGTATTTCCCCTTGTTTGAAGGCACCTTTCCACAATGGGTACCATTTGTTGGCAGTGACAATTTTCAATTTTTCAGGCCTGTATTTAATGTAGCCGATGCTTCTATCTTCATAGGGGTTACTTCCATCCTCATTTTTCAGAGGCGTTTTATTCCCGATTCTAAAAAGCAAAAGAAAGAAGAAATTACATCACAGGAATCCAATCCGCAGTTGGATAAAAATCTGCAAAATCTTCCAGATTAAATTTATATTTTGACTATAGAGGCCAGTCCCTTAAGATCCGTTCGCATAGAGGAGAGGATTTTTTTCCGGCTCTTTCTCCCAAAATGAATAATGAATAGGGTACGCATAAATGGCTTTTTCTTTCCGCCATGTACCCATAGATCGGCTTGTTGATCTCTTTCCAAGCCCTTACAACCATCTTTTACAGAACCCATTACCAGGTTCCTTAAAATGGCAGTAGCCACTATCTCACCCTTCCAATTAATGGTTTTGGGTCTACCTAGATTAATGGAAATAATTTTATATGGATTTTTATTCAAGTTTTTGGAGATTTGTTTGAGGGTAAATTTAACTTGTATTCATTAACTATTCATCTAATTAAAATAATATGAAATTTAAGTTAACATTAATTGTCATTTGGGTAATTGGTTTTACCACCCTAAATGCTCAGGACATATTTATACAGAGAGGGAAAGCTTCTTTTTATGCGGATAAGTTTGATGGGAGGACCACTGCTAGTGGGGAAAAGTACAAGCATTCAAAACCTACCGCTGCCCATCTCACCCTACCATTTGGTACAAAAGTGAAAGTGACAAATTTAGCTAATGATCTATCGGTGATTGTAACCATCAATGATCGCGGGCCTTATGTGCAAGGTAGGATCATTGACCTTTCTAAATCTGCGGCCAAAAAATTGGAGTTTATTTCCCAGGGCTTGGCTGATGTATCCATCCAGGTAGTGGATTATGAATCGGATATAAAAGGCACTTCCCAGGCAGGAAGACCTGACATGAAGGATTTGGCACTGGTTGAGAAAAATGAATACTACAAACTTGAGGCCTCCAGGGTCGATCCACATGGATATGGGGTGCAGATTGGAAGTTACATGGAGTTGGTGAACCTGATGCGGGTCTCGGAAAGCCTGAAATCCTCTTACCAAAAACAGGTTACGGTTGAAGTGAGTATATTAAATAAGGTAAAAGTCTACAAGATTATTGTAGGAAATCTCTCTAACCGGAGCAAAGCGGAAGACCTAAAAAGGAGATTGCATAAGGAATATCCAGACAGCTTTATTATAGGTTTTAAAGAATAATCTAATTTGCTACTACCTGGACCAAATGATTAATGTTAACGCTTCCTTTTAAAGATTCGGAAACTGAACAATATTTATTTACCGCCAAGTCCACCACTTTTTCAAGCTCTTCTACAGTCGTATCGGGAGAGTAAAGTATAAAACGCATGGTAATGTGGGTAAAAGCACGGGGATGATCTTCTTTTCTGATCCCTTCTGTTTCAATTTTTAGATCATTGACGGTTTTTCTCTTCTTTTTTAAGATCTGTACTGTATCAACTGCAGCACATGCGGCTACAGCAGAAAGAACTAATTCGGTAGGTGATTGCGCTTTTTTTTGATCTGCAGGATACATGTCAATTTTGACAACATTACCGCTTTCATTTACTGCCTCAAACTCATTATCATCCAGGTAACGGGTGACGGTTTTTACTTTCATGTTCTCTTCTTTTTATTTCTTCCTTTTACATATTTCTTCGATATTGGCCCCCCACTTCAAATAACGCATTGGTGATTTGCCCTAAGGAGCAATATTTGGAAGCTTCCATCAAGGACTCGAAGATGTTCTTATTTTCCACTGCCGATTGCTGAAGTTGTTTTAGTAGGGGACCTGATTTGGTTATATTGCGCCGGTGCATTTCATGAAGCATTTCTATTTGATATTCCTTTTCTTTTTCGGTGGCACGAATGACTTCGCCCGGTATAATAGTAGGAGAACCTTTGGAAGAAAGGAAGGTATTGACACCAATGATAGGATATTTTCCTGAATGTTTCATTGATTCATATTTCAGGCTCTCTTCCTGAATTTTTCCTCGTTGGTACATGGTTTCCATAGACCCTAACACCCCCCCTCGTTCAGTCAATCGATCAAATTCTATCAATACCGATTCCTCCACCAAATCAGTTAACTCCTCTATAATAAAGGACCCTTGCATGGGATTTTCATTCTTGGCCAGACCTAATTCCCTATTGATGATCAATTGGATAGCCATGGCCCTTCTAACTGATTCTTCGGTAGGGGTTGTTATTGCTTCATCATAGGCATTGGTATGGAGGGAATTGCAATTGTCATAGATGGCATAAAGTGCCTGTAGTGTAGTTCTAATATCATTAAAATCAATTTCCTGGGCATGCAGCGAGCGCCCTGAGGTTTGGATATGATATTTCAGCTTTTGCGAGCGTTCATTGGCTCCATATTTGTATTTCATGGCCTTGGCCCAGATCCTCCTGGCCACCCGGCCTATCACTGCGTATTCGGGATCGATACCATTGGAAAAGAAAAAAGAAAGGTTGGGGGCAAATTTGTCAATATCCATTCCCCGGGATGCGTAATACTCTACAAATGTAAACCCATTGGCCAGGGTAAATGCCAATTGGGAGATGGGATTAGCCCCGGCCTCGGCAATGTGGTAACCTGAAATAGACACTGAATAAAAATTGCCTACGTTTTGATCGATAAAATACTCCTGAACATCGCCCATCAATTTCAACGAAAACTCAGTTGAGAAAATACAGGTATTTTGTGCTTGGTCTTCCTTCAGAATGTCGGCTTGTACTGTTCCCCTAACCTTGGATAATGTTTGCGCTTTAATGTTGTTATAAATATCGGCAGGTAAAACCTGATCACCGGTCACTCCCAATAGCATTAAACCTAAACCATGATGCCCTTTGGGTAATTTGCCTTGATATTGAGGCTGAGGAAATCCTTTCTTTTTGAAGATCTTAGCCATTTTCTTCTCAACCTCCTGGATAAGTCCATTTTGTTTGATGTATAGCTCACATTGCTGGTCGATGGCTGCATTCATAAAAAATGCAGTCAAAATAGCAGCAGGACCATTAATGGTCATGGACACCGATGTTTTAGGATCGGACAGATCAAAACCTGAGTACAGTTTTTTAGCATCATTGAGGCAACAAATGGATACTCCGGAATTTCCGATCTTACCATATATGTCAGGACGGTAGTCTGGATCATTACCATAAAGAGTCACTGAATCAAAAGCGGTGGAAAGTCTTTTGGCAGGCATGGAATAACTCAAATAATGAAACCTTTGGTTGGTGCGCTCCGGCCCACCTTCCCCAGCAAACATGCGGGTAGGATCCTCACCCTCTCGTTTGAAGGGAAAAACACCGGCAGTGAAAGGATACTCCCCCGGAACATTTTCCTGCAGGTTCCACTGGAGGAGGTCTCCCCAGGCTTCATAACGGGGAAGACTTACCTTGGGAATCCGGGTACGAGACAGTGATTCGGAAAATAATTGAGTATGTATCTGCTTATTCCTGACCTTATAAATAAATTCGTCTTTGCGGTATTTTCCTACTTTTTTGGGCCACTGTTTTATTAGATCCATGTTTTCAGGATCAAGTTTTTTGGAAACGGAATCAAAAGCCCTTTTTAAGGACTTAATTAATTCCTGGTTCTTAAATTCATCTTCCTCTGTTAAGGTTTCGATGGTTTTTTGAAGAGCATATAGCTGTTGGGCGGTTTCTTTTTGTCTTTGTACCCATTTATCGTAATTGCGGTTGCTTTCAGTAATTTCAGATAGGTACCGGGTACGATTAGGTGGGATGATATAGATCTTTTCCGACATCTCGTTGGTCACTTTCCAACTGGATTTCAAGGCGGCTCCGGTTATTTGGTGAAGCTGATCCATGATGACCTTATAAAGTTTATTAGTCCCTGGATCGTTAAATTGGGAGGCTATAGTACCATATACCGGTATATCCTGATCGTCGGTATCCCAAAGATTGTGATTTCGTTTATATTGCTTGGTCACATCCCTCATGGCATCCATGGCACCTCTTTTGTCGAATTTGTTAAGAGCTATGATATCTGCGTAATCGAGCATATCAATCTTTTCCAGCTGCGAAGGAGCTCCATACTCCGGAGTCATTACATATAGGGAAAGATCGGAATGGTCAATAATTTCAGTATCTGACTGGCCTATCCCCGATGTTTCCAGAATGATCAAATCAAAATTGGCAGCTTTCGTGATGTCCAAGGCTTTCTTTACATGTTTGGATAATGCTAAATTGGATTGCCTGGTTGCCAATGAACGCATGAATATCCTAGGATTTTGAATGGAATTCATCCTTATCCGGTCTCCCAATAAAGCACCACCGGTTTTCCGTTTGGAAGGATCCACCGATATGATTGCGAGGTTTTTATCTTCAAAATCCATCAAAAATCTTCGAACCAGTTCATCAATCAAGGAAGATTTACCTGCACCTCCGGTGCCTGTGATTCCCAGAATAGGCACCTTGGATTTAGAAGCTTTTTTCCCAATTTTGGCAAATACTTTTTCAAACTGTTCCGGATAATTCTCAGCAGAAGAAATTAACCTGGCGATGTAATTAGGATCATTTTTTTCCAAGATTGATAATTGACCATTGACTTTTGATCCCAACGCAAAATCACTCTGTTTAATCAAATCATTGATCATTCCTTGCAATCCCATGGTTCTTCCATCATCGGGTGAATATATCCTCTGTATGCCATACCTATGTAATTCGTCAATTTCTTGGGGAAGAATTGTGCCGCCTCCCCCCAAAAATATTTTGATATGACCAGCACCTTTTTCCTTCAAAAGATCATACATGAATTTGAAATATTCCATATGTCCTCCCTGGTAAGAGGTCATGGCAATGGCTTGTACATCCTCTTGAATGGCGCAGTCTACTACTTCACTTACCGATCGATCGTGACCTAAATGAATCACTTCAACACCGGTAGATTGAATAATCCGCCGCATGATATTAATAGCTACATCATGGCCATCGAATAGCGAAGCTGCGGTGACTATGCGGATGTGATTTTTGGGTCGATAGGGTGTATCCGTTGCTGGCATTAGGGCTTAGTTGTGAAGGCAAAATTAGGTATTTTTACCTCATTTTCCTAACAAGTGTTAGCTAGAAAAGATTGAGCCTTTAATCTTCCAACAGTTGACTTAATCGACTGAGTGCCATTTGATTGGCTTCTGAATAAATATTGTCTTTAATACTATTTTTTTCCCTGGTGGTCAATCGCCAGTTCAAAGAAGCCCTTTCATAATGTCTGCTGCCAGCTTTTGAATTCTCATATTTAGGTGATATTGGATTGAAGATATCATATTCAAAATTGATCTGGATAACTCTACCCTTGAACCAAGATCCAATCATTTCAATCCTGGTTTGGTTATTTAGATCTTGAATATTCCACCAATTATTATAAACACTGGTAATAGGAGTGAAGAGTTTTTGAAAGATTGCAGGATTTGGATTTTCACTGACTCCTCGTTTGCTGGGAGAATCCCTTATGGACAATATGATTACACCCGAGGTGTTTTCAGCAATCCAATCTTTAAATGTATGCAAGAATTGAACAGCATCGTCAATTCCAAAATTATCAGAAATTCCCGCATCCATGATCTCAATTTCGGGGCTGGTAGGTAATGTGATGTTAGGAGTAATATAAGGGAAGGTGGCGCTCATTCTCAAGGCGCTTAAAAAGCTGAGATCTGCACTGCCCTGCTGGTCAAAGAAGCGTCTGAAGCTAACGCCTTTGCTATTTGCTTTACCGGAGAATTTAGTGACTGAATTAGTATTCATATAACTTACGTCTTGACAGGATATATACATTTTTCGACCATCATTGACGATTGTAGGAGCCATGAGTAGTATTGGAATAATGCCTTGCTGTTCTGGCAACCTATAGTCCGAGAGCTTTTT
>JAPUIM010000084.1 GCA_027297025.1 Bacteroidota bacterium
GTTTCATATTCAATTACACCAACTCCGAAGATTGATCCAATGCCTGCTGGATATTCAGGAACGCCCCTAGTCAAAAAACTAGGAATTAAAACGGATTTCAAATTGCTGCTGGTGAATATCCCAGATCATTATTGGGACTTATTGGAATCGTTGCCTGATAATATTGCTGAGGTCAACTCCCATGAAAAAGCTGATTTTATTCATCTTTTTGTTACCAACCAAGATTTTCTGGCATCTCAAATCCCTCAACTCAAAGAAAAATTAGCCACTCATGGAATGATATGGATTTCCTGGCCCAAAGGGTCCTCCAAAATACCTAAGGATCTCAATGAAAATAATATTCGAAAGGCTGGTTTGGATGCCGGATTGGTAGATGTAAAAATATGTGCAGTAGACCAGGATTGGTCGGGACTCAAATTTATGTACAGAGTTAAAGATCGAAAATAATCTTTTTAAGGTGCAACCTTTGTTGCAAATTCCATTCTTTGTTAATAAAACGTATCTAATTATGAAAAGGCCTTTTACCATAATGCAGATGGCAATCGTCTGTCTATTATTAATCAACCCTGCGTTTTCCCATACGCATCTCATTAAAGCCAATGAGGAAAGGGACTTACCAGAATTCAAAGCCATCAATTTAAGCTTGTCTTGCGAAGTTTATGTGCGGCAGGGCGATCAACAAAAGGTGGTGTTGAAAGGGGATCCCGAGGAGTTAGAGGAAGTAGAAACCCGGGTGTCGGGAAGGAGATTATCTATCAAACCCAGGACCCAAAGTTGGTTTGGAGGAAGATCCTTTAGAAGTGTCAAGATCTATATCACGGTTCGTGAACTGGAGTCGGTTTAGGTTAGTGGATCGGGAAACTTGATGGGTGAAGGAACTATTGAGTCGGATTTTTTAGAATTGAATGTGAGTGGGTCTGGAAACATCGAATTATCGGCCAAAACTTCTGAAATTGAAGCCACCATTACCGGTTCCGGTAATATTCAACTGGAAGGCGAAACCGAATACAATGATGTAGTAATTAGCGGATCGGGAAAACTACGGGCAGAAGATCTGGAGGTAGACAGGTATTCCATCAGGATCAGTGGGTCCGGCAGTTGTCGTATTCATGTAAACTCTACTTTAGACGTCAGGATCTCAGGAAGCGGTAATGTCCGCTATTCCGGCAATCCCGATAAAGTTAATTCCAGATCCACCGGCAGCGGCTCAATAAAAAAAGTCAATTAGTGGGATGAGTGGTAGGCTAAGGTTAGTCTCTTTTACTTCCGCTGACCACCCTAGATTACCTTTGATCAATATTCCATTTGGTAATCACCATGAGTTGGGCCAAGTTTGCCTAAAATTCTATTAGGTAATCATTTAAAGTTATGAGACTCCCCATCCAATCCCTGGCCCATGGCTGGCTAATCGTTTTATGTTTCCTGATTTTATTGCCCACAAATATGAGGGCCGGACTACCGGAAAAAATAAAACAAACTGAACAGTACCAAATATATATGAATCTCAATCAAGTAATCGATGACAAACTTAAGGTGGAAATCATCGTTCCGGTGATTGAGGAACAAGAAATAGAGTATCATATTCCAAAAATTGTTCCGGGAACTTACGCGGTTTATGATTTTGGCCGTTTTATCAGTGAATTTTCTGCCCAGGATCAGCAAGGGGAGGCCCTGGAAGTGGAACAGTTGAGTGAAAATCGGTGGAAAATCAAAGAGGCTTCCAGACTTTATAAGATTTCCTATTTAGTGGATGATTCTTTTGATAGTGATCTGGACAACCATGTATTCGAGCCGGCCGGCACCAACATTGAACAAGGGAAAAATTTTATCATCAACAACCATGGTTTCTTTGGTTACCTGGAAGGACATAAGCGACAGCCTTTTAAAGTAAATATCTCCCGCCCTTCGGGATTTTATGGGGCTACTTCCTTGAACCTGGTAAGTTCTGAGGATGATACCGATGTATTTCTAGTGGATAATTATATGGACTTTGTGGATTCACCCATCATGTACAACCGGCCCGATACCATTACCCAGATGATCGGCGGAGCTAAAGTACTGGTATCAGTATATTCTCCCAATGATGTCCTATCGGCCCGTTTTGTAATGGACAATATCAAGGAAATTCTCTCTGCTCAAAAAGAGTACCTGGGAGGCACTTTACCGGTAGATAGGTATAGCTTCATTATTTATCTGTTCAAAGGGAAAAGCGGTTCCGGGGGATATGGAGCATTGGAGCATTCCTACTCTTCCGTTTATTTTCTTCCCGAGGTCGATCCGGAGGCTTTGGTAAAAACGGTGCGGGATGTGTCGGCCCATGAATTTTTTCATATTGTTACCCCTCTCAATATTCACTCAGAGGAAATCCACAATTTCAACTTCATTGAACCGAAAATGTCCAAGCATTTATGGCTTTATGAAGGCCTTGTAGAATATTTCGCCCACCACGTACAGGTAAAACATGGACTGATCTCATTTCAGGATTATTTAGATAACATACAACAAAAAATGGAGGTGGCTGACCGATTCAAGGACGACCTTCCCTTTACCGAGCTCAGCGCCAAGTGTTTGGATGAACATAAAGATCAATACTACAATGTCTATCAGAAGGGGGCGTTGATAGGCATGTGCCTGGATATACAGCTCAGAAATTTATCCAATGGCAAATATGGAATACAAGAGCTAATGGCGGATCTATCGAAAAGTTATGGCCAGCATCAGGCCTTTAAAGATGAGGAATTATTCGCCAAAATAGAGGAGCTTACCTTTCCTGAAACCGGGGAATTTTTAAGGACTTATGTAGACGGCCCCAGTTCACTGCCAATAAGAGAAAGTCTGGCCCTGGCCGGTATAAATTATGATGCTGAAAAAGTAGAGAAACAAATCTCTATGGGAAATATCAGTTTGGGCATTG
>JAPUIM010000085.1 GCA_027297025.1 Bacteroidota bacterium
GTGAGATCTTTTTCTTGCCCTATCATCTAAAGAGACTAAAGGAGGGTTTAAAAATACTGGATATTCAATGTCCTCCAATTTTAGAAAAAAATCTACTGGAAAACAGCATCAGGTCACTTTTAAAAATCAATGAATTAAAAGACCAGGCCCGGCTTAGGTTATCAGTTTGGCGCTGCCCCGGTGGATTGTATTCACCGACTGACAATCAAGCACATGTATTATTAACGGCGGATGTTTTTACACCACCCCTACCTGTACATCATAAAGTGTCTTTTTCACAACAAGTAACTCTGTATCCTGGGCCTACGTCCAAATTCAAAACCATTAGCGCCATACCTTACGTGCTGACAGGTATTGAAAAAAGTAAAAGAAACCTGGATGACCTTATTCTGCTCGACCATCAGGGCCACATTTCAGAATGCTCTGTGTCCAACTTGTTTTGGATCATAAACGGGCAATTCTTTACCCCATCCCTCAATACCGGATGCATTTCCGGAGTGAGAAGACAGCATATCCTGAATACCTTAAAAAACCAAGACATACCATTTAAGGAAGTAAAAGTAGGAAAGGAGGCCTTACTTCAAGCTGACTATATATTCTCCTGTAATGTGGCAGGCATCTATAAGATAGAAAATATAGATGACCATCATTTTGAGGTAAATATTCCCGAAAAATGGATGAAGTTGTTAAACTAAGTTGATTTGTTCCTTACTTGGTGGTTTTTCCCTCATGAGATTCGGTAAAAACGTTATCTACCGGCTCCCAAAGTTCAATCTTGTTGTTTTCAGGATCTAAGATGTGAACAAACTTACCGTATTCCAATTTCTCGATCTCATCCACCACGGTTACCCCATTTTTCTTAAGCTCTTTCACCAATCCTTCCAAATTCTCCACCCGGTAATTTATCATAAAATCCTTTTTAGACGGTTCAAAGTATTTGGTGTCTTGAGAAAATGGACTCCATTGTAAGTAACCTTTTTGGTCAGGATCATCGGCATGACGGAATTCGAAAAGTGAACCATAATGATCGGTGACCAATCCCAATTGTTGATTATACCATTCTTTCATTTTATCGGGGTCCTGGCATTTAAAAAAGATCCCTCCTATTCCTGTCACTTTTTTCATGTATGAAGATTTAGATTTTATTATTTCGAATACCAATCGATGATACCATCCATGGCCTCCTGGCACACCGGACAGAAATAATCGGTACGGGTGAACATGATACAATTAATATATGGACGGAATAAGCCGGTGGAGGCATAACCAGCCCCTTCAAAAGCCCCCACTTTTCCAGCATATATGCTATTTTCCAAATATTCCTGTACCTCCTTATCCCGCTGTATGCTCTTGGTATCATATTCCTGTTTAGCTTTTATGATCGTTGTTTTGAGAGCACCAGTCATTTGCAATTTCGCAATGTTATCATTCATCCGGGTTCTGATCTTTTGCCAGGCATAATCTTTCTCATCATAAGCTGCTTTTCCCCACGGCGTAGGCATCTCGATACCTTTGGCAACCAAATGCTTCCATTTAACATTTTTGGGATCGCCGAGGGCGGTGATATTGGGCTCGGAAGGTTCATATCCCGGTGGATAAAAATCATTGTAGGCGGTGGAAGATGTATAATACTCGTCGGCTAACCCAAAAAATGAATGCCCAAACTCATGCACCATCAGGTACTCACTATTGATATTATCAGAGGTGTAAGTACAATAAAAATTATAAATCCCTCCCCCACCATAGCGGGTGTGGTTGACCATGATATATAAAGCATCATAGGGGGCACGACTGGCAATGTTTCTCAGTGATCTGTTGTCTTCTGTCAGCAGGTACCTCTCCGATCCCAAAGCATTAAATGAGGCGCTAACTGCGGTATTTTTATAAATGCCCGCCCTGGGTTCATCGACTCCGGATTGGGCCGAGGGTTTGAAAACACCGTAAATATTAAAATGGTCCTTATACGATTTACAAGGTTCTGCCTTAAAAAAAACTTCGGTAAATCGGTTGAGGTCAGCTTTAAATTTATCCTCTTGTTCTGCAGTATAACCCTCACCAATGATGGCAATGTCCGCCTTTATATGGGGATCACCATTGTTTAAACTGATGAAAACCTTCACCTGGGGATCAATGCCTTCATTTTTTATAATACCCGCATCTGACGGATCGATTTGGATTTGAAAAATTTCATTCAAATGACCTTCTTTATTCCGCTTTTCCAAAGCGAAGATAATGGATGATTTTGGCAACGGTAAAATCGCCGATTCGTGAAAGGTCTTGACTTGTCCTTCACTGGCCGGTGTACTGGTCTGATATTCCTTAAAATAACTGTCAAATCCGCGGGAATAAATCAGTTGTTTGGTTTGACCGTCATACACTTTGTGGTAATAAGCCCCATAATTCAGATTATCCACCAGGTTCACCAGGCTCCCCGCCCAAATGCCATATTGGAAGATCCGGTCAATCACCACTGATTCCGATTGGGCGTTTCCCGAATGATAATAATCGATGCGTAAAGTTTGGTTCCGAAAATGGGAATCGAAATTGTTTTGGGCGGATAGGGGTCCCAACCAGAACAGGCATAACATAATCAAAACAGGATATACATTTTTCATGGGCCGATTATTTGTACGGGTGATTAAGTTAATAAAAAAAGAGTAAGGTACACTCGAAGGTGTATTGGGGTAACTAGATTATTTGATCACAAACCCGAACTGAAACTGCCCTAATCCTATCAACGCAGCATCCATATTTTTGCCGGTACCAAATCCAAAACCCAAACTCAGTCCTAAATGAATTCCACTTTGGTAATTTCTCTGAATACCCCAAACTGGCCCGATATAAAAAGAATTGGATTGATTGGTGGTGCCAAAATCCAGATTGTCGGAAACAGCGCCGAAAATATACCCGGTCAATAAACCCACATAATTTCCCGAATTGGGTTTAAGCTCCTTATTAACCCTTTTTCTGGGATAATAGTTTCTGAAAGAACCACGTAAAAAGGGATTTAAAGAGATACCAAGAAAATCTTCTCCAAATAAATCGGGTTCATATTGAGCTGTAATGATAAATCCTGTAGATGCGGTCAAGGATTGTTTATCGCTGAGTCGTTTTTCAAATGATACACTTGGATTTAATATATTGATGTTTAATTGGGTGTCCCGAAGTTCTACCGGGATGCGGTCCTGAGCTAATAGGTTGAAGGATAATATAATTGCCAAAAGGAGGAGTGATGTTTTTTTAAGCATAGGGTGTGATTGGATTGTGTATGACAAAAATATAAGACTTTCTTGATTTTACTAGAAAATAAATTCTGGTTTTCGTGGATTGATGGTTTTGTACTTCGAATATTTTTATGGCCGGGTGCCGGGTGGTAATGAGTAGTTGGCTTTGGGAAATAGAAAAGCCGACCAAGAGGTCGGCTTTATAAAAATTCAGTTTGAATTTATGTTTTTATTCCGATTGATCCTCCGGGAAGTATTTGAATTTCTGGCCCCCAATAGAGGCTTCGTACATCAAACCACCTTTGGTCATGGTAAAAACAGTAACCCCATTTTCATAGGCTGCATCGGCCGAAGCTCCTGCGGCTGCAGCAACCGCCGAAATCTGTGCTGCAAATTCAAAATCACTATCCTTAAAAGATTCCAGAGCTTTTTTAGTTTCAAAGAAGATAACCTCCCTGTAGGATTGTCCTCCCAATTGCAAACCCCAGGAGATCTGGGTTATTTTAGCATTTCCAATAGGCTCCCCTTGTTCAAAGACAATACCCCTGCCATGTGCTCCACCAAAAACTATGGCTCCTTTTCCTATAGAGGGGAACACCACATAACCGTAGGCCTGGTCAAAGAATTTTTGCAGATCCGGATCCTTAACCTTGAACTCATTGATGGCTTTTTCGGCTTTTTCAATAGCTTCCGGATCCCAGCCACCTACCTGGGCTTGAGCAGATGTAATAATCACAAGTGATAACAAAGTAAGAAATCGAGTTTTCATTTTTTTAAGATTTTTCATTTTTAAATTATTTTATTTGAGTGTTTCAGATTTACCAATTAAAACGGCTCTCTAATGCCCCCGAAGTCCAGTAATGAAAGTCTGGACCTATTCCGTTAACTTTTCTTCTTGTTTCCCTGAATCTGTATCATTAGTATATTATTTATGGCTTCTAAAGAATAGACTTTTTCTGTTTTCTGACCAATGGGTAAATCTCCGGATGTACCAGGGTCCCCTACTATTTTAGCATTACACAGGATTTCGGGAAATTATTACCCGGATGTCTTAGGAAGTTAACTCCTTATAATATTCAGAAGGAGTTTGTCCGGTGAATTTCTTAAATACTTCGTAAAAAGACGATTTGGAACTGAATCCACTTTCCAGTC
>JAPUIM010000086.1 GCA_027297025.1 Bacteroidota bacterium
ATCCTATGACCAGATCAAGGAAATAAAATATTGTAGAGAATTAAAGGATCCTTTAGAGTCTGAAAACGTGGTAATTGTTTATTTGGAGACTGCGGTGAAGATAAACATGGATCGGTTTACTCGTCATTTCTATATTTCCTCCAGTTGCGGAGTATGTGGAAAAACATCCATTGAATCCCTGGAAGAATACGAATGTCAAATTTTAAATGATGCAAGTCGGTTAATAAATGTATCTACCATCCAAAATCTACAAAAACGTATTAACAGTCAGCAAACGTTATTTAAACATACCGGGGGATTACATGCGGCTGCTCTTTTTGAACCAGGAGGAGAGCTAATAAGGGTAAGGGAAGACATTGGAAGACATAATGCAGTGGATAAATTAGTAGGGGCTTCCTTATATCGTCAAAATATCCCGTTGTCCGATAAAATCATATTGGTAAGCGGTAGGGCGGGTTTTGAGCTGGTTCAAAAATCACTAATGGCAGGCATACCGGTAATGGTGGCCATTGGAGCCCCATCCAGCCTGGCCCTTGATCTGGCAAGGCATTACAATATGACCCTTGTTGGTTTCTCCAAGGACGATAGGTTCAATATATATTGTGGTTCCAGGCGTTTTCAGGATTTGTGATAATAGTCATTTTGGCTTTTCATAAGTAGTATAACACAAACCCCCTGGCCCCTTCGCCAAGGGGGATTATTTTTGTTATATTTATCAGATGCACCATTGGTTCTTATGAACAATTCTAATAAAACTCGAAATGTAAGGGTCATTCCTCCCGAAGAACCTACTAAACCAACTTTAAGCAAGATAAAGGAAACTGCCGGGGGATGGGCTGCCGTGTTATCAGCCGGCCGTCATATCAGGGAAGAAATGGGACTTATCAAAGGATTCAGGGTGCTGGCAAAAGTAAACCAAAAAGGTGGGGTAGATTGCCCTGGTTGTGCCTGGCCGGACCCTGAGGGTAATAGAGCTTCGCAGGAATATTGTGAAAATGGGGCAAAAGCCATTGCAGAGGAGGCTACTGAGAAACGGGTGACCGCAGAGTTTTTCGCCAGACATTCTGTTGAAGAATTAAGTCAACAAACGGATTTTTGGCTGGGAAAAAGAGGAAGATTAACCGAACCAATGGTCCTCAAAGAAGGGGAAGTACATTACCAACCTATATCCTGGGCGAAGGCTTTTGCCATGATTGGCCAGCAATTAAATTCTTTAAGTTCTCCGGACCAGGCCCTATTCTATACCTCAGGCCGAACCAGTAATGAGGCGGCGTTTATGTACCAGCTTTTTGTGAGGCAATTTGGCACCAATAATCTTCCCGATTGTTCCAATATGTGCCATGAGTCCAGCGGTTTCGCCTTAAAGGAAACCATTGGAATTGGCAAAGGAACTGTTACCCTGGAAGATATCCATCAAGCAGAAGTGATCGTGGTAATAGGTCAAAATCCTGGCACCAATCATCCACGAATGCTCACTGCGTTAAGAAAATGCAAAAAGAATGGGGGAAATATTGTAAGCATTAATCCACTACCTGAAACAGGAATGAAAAAATTTAGTCATCCTCAATATATCCAGGATGTTCTGACAGGGGGCACTTCAATCGCCGATTATTTCCTTCAGGTTCGCATAAATGGTGATGTTGCTTTATTGAAGGCCATCATGTATATGATGTGGCAAAAAGAAGTTAAGGCTCCCGGCACTGTATTTGACCACGAATTCATAAACCAAAAGACGGCTTATTATCAAGAATTTATAGAGCATTTACAAAAAGAAAATCTGGGGGATCTTTTGGATGCATGCGCTTTAAAAGAACAGCAGATAAAGGAAGTAGTAGATCTGTTAGTTAGCCGCCGTAAAATCATTTTCTGTTGGGCAATGGGATTGACCCAGCATGAAAATGCAGTGGGTAATATTAAAGAAATCGTAAATCTGCTGCTATTGAAAGGAAGTATTGGAAAACCCGGAAGCGGCGTTTGTCCTGTCAGGGGTCATAGCAATGTTCAAGGAGATAGAACGATGGGAATACACGAAGATCCCCCACCCGGATTATTGGATAAACTGGAAAAGAGATTCTCCTTCTCCCCGCCAAAAAGGACTGGATTAAATACCGTGCAAGCTATCAAGGCGATGCTAGATGGTAAAGCAAGGGTTTTTATCAGTATGGGAGGTAATTTCACTTCGGCGACACCCGATAGTGAACTTACGGCTAAAGCCATTCAGAATTGCTCTCTGACCGTACAAATATCTACCAAGCTGAATAGGGCCCATTTGATCACCGGCAATCAGGCCCTAATACTTCCATGCCTATCCCGAACCGAATTGGATGAGCAACTCAATGGCCCCCAATTTTTGAGTGTAGAAAACTCTATGGGCATTGTACATTCCACCCAGGGATTTAAAACACCAGCAAGCGAAAAATTGCTTAGTGAACCGGCCATAGTGGCTGGAATAGCCAAGTCTACATTAAACAACGGACATCCCGACTGGGAAGCAATGACCTCAAATTATGACATTATCAGGGATCATATAGAGCAAGTAATCCCGGGATTTGAATCCTACAATCAACGTATCAGAAATCCGGAGGGATTTTCTCTACCTAATTCTGCTCGAGAAGGAAGATTTGAGACAGAAACAGGAAAAGCTCATTTCTCAATCAACCATTATCCCAGCTATCAATTACAAAAAGGTCAATACATCATGATGAGCATTCGCAGTCATGATCAGTTTAACACTACCATTTATGGTTTGGACGACCGCTACCGAGGGATCCATGGTG
>JAPUIM010000087.1 GCA_027297025.1 Bacteroidota bacterium
CTATCTTAATTTGCATGCCATATCCCAGCCATCCAAATATATCTATATTGTCCCAACCTTCCTTATTATCACCATGAGGGGGGTAATAATTGATCCTCACTTTGTGATACAGATCACCGTATAACTGGGGATGAAGATGAGGTTCCAGAATATGCTCTAAAACACCTAATTTCGATACTTCCTTGGTTTTGAAGCTTTCAGGATCGTCCAACACCTCGCCATCCCTATTTCCCAAAAGATTAGTAGAAAACCATCCTTTTATTCCTAATGAACGGGCTTTTAATCCAGGAGCCAAAATGGTTTTCATCAGGGTTTGGCCGGTTTTAAAATCCTTTCCGGCTATGGGAGCTCCCGTTTGCTTGGACAGTTCCACCAATGCTGGTATATCACAGGATAAATTTGGGGCACCGTTGGCATAGGGTATTCCCATTTTAATGGCAGCATAAGCGTAGATCATGCTGGGAGGAATGTTGGGATCATTGTTTTTCAACCCTTCCTCGAGTTTTTCCACAGAGCTGTGGACATCACTTTCTTCGATATATATTTCGGTAGATCCACACCAAACCATCACCATGCGTTCACAGTCATTGGCCTTTTGGAACTCGCGAATATCGTCCATCAATGCCAGGGCCAGTTTCATTTTATTGGACCCTGATTTTACATTTGGTCCATCTAATTTTTTCACATAATATTTATCAAATACCGCTTTCATGGGTTTGATAGAGGCCAATTCTTCTTTCACACTTTCCAGGAGCGGCAGATCCAACACCCGAGCCTTTAATGCAGCTTCATATGCATTATCCTTAAAAATATCCCAGCCTCCGAAAACAATGTTGGTTAAGGGGGTCAAGTCTATAAAATCCCTGATCAAAGGATTTCTATTCTCGGTTCTCTTTCCTAATCGGATAGTACCCATTTGGGTCATGGACCCTATGGGAAAAGACAATCCTTTATTGATCGCAAATACGCCTGCCATAAAAGTAGTAGCCACCGCTCCCATTCCCGGAGTCAAGATCCCTAACTTCCCGGTGGCTGGTTGAATTTTTGTTTCTGACATCTCAATAAAAATTAAAATTTAGTTTTTTAAAGCCACTTTTCTTGTTTATACCAATCGATAGTCTCAGCTACACCTTTATCCAAATCATACTGCGCTTTAAATTTCATGTCCCGGTAAAATGGCTGGGTTTCACAGGTCCAATTCAGCGCTGTCAACTCATTTACCTTTTCCCGGTTAAAAGCGGGGACTTCCCCACTGAAACCATATATTTTTTCCATCAAAAACGCGGCCAATTTGACCAATGGAATTGGAAGACGCAAACTTAAAGTTCTTTTACCTAAATTCCTTTTGATCAGGTGAGTAAAAGTTTTTATCCGGTAATTGTTACCATCGGTAACAAAATATCCCTGATTAATGATTTTCGATTGTATGGCCGAATAAACCGCCCTGGCCAAATCTTTAACATATACAAAAGTGAGTCTTTGTTCTGAGGAACCTAGAAACACTTCAAAATGATTATTGATCATTTTAAATACCATTAATAGGTTTTTATCCCGGGGGCCATAGACTACGGTAGGTCTTAAAATGACAAAGGGAAAGTTGGTTAGCGAGATCAGATATTTTTCAGATTCTAATTTGCTTCGACCGTAAGCGGTAACCGGATGAGGAATATGTTTATTTCTGATTGGTTCAAAATCGGTTTCATTCCCCGGGCCGTAGGCTGCCAGGCTGCTTATATAAATGAATTTCCCAGGAACCATTCCAGCCTCTTGCAAAGCCTCCACAAAATTCTTGGTGTATTGGCAATTGACCAAATAATACTCCTGGTCATCTTTGGCTTTGGTGGTGCCTGCATTATGGACTATGTAATCAAACTTTCCCTTTTCTTTTTTAAATTCAACCAGCTGGGATTGTAATTTCTGAGGATTGCTAAAATCCAAGGTTACGAAATTGATCCGGCCATCCTGCAGATATCTTTTACTGCTGGTGGACCTTATCCCTGCATATACCTCAAAATTGAGCCCCAGTGCTTCCTGAATCAAGAAACCCCCTATAAAGCCACTTGATCCGGTAATGAGGATCTTTTTCATTTGCTTTCGTACATGGGAATCGGAAAATAAAAGGATCGGGAAATAGAGAATTTATCCAAACTCAAGAACACACCCCAAAAACGTAGGATTATCTGCACTCCTGGAAAAACCTACCGCTTATTTATTGGATACCAGTGAAGTCTCTCTTTCGGCCAAAGTTTCACTCAGATAAGGGAATCCAATATTTTCTCTAGCCTTTACCAATTTTTCTATGGCCACATCTATTTGCGATCTGGTGTGGGTGGCCATTAAAGAAAATCTCAATAAAGAGGAATCACTCTTCACCGCCGGAGAAATAACCGGATTGACAAAAACGCCTTCATCAAATAAGAATTTGGTAGCTTGGAAGGTTTTTGCATCGTCTCTTATATAAATAGGAATGATCGGTGAGGCAGCATCTCCAATATCAAAATCCAAGCTCCTAAGTTGGTCCATGGTATAATTAGTATTCTCCCACAACTTATCAATTCTCTCGGGTTCGCTGACGATTATATCTATTGCCGCCAATGTACTGGCTGCGGAGGCAGGAGGTATACTTGCACTAAAAATGAGGGTCCTGGCATGATGTTTCATGTATTCAATTGCATCCCTATCGCCTGCCACAAACCCACCAAGGGAAGCCAGTGATTTGCTAAAGGTGCCAACAATAAAGTCAACTTTATCAATCAATCCGAAATGAGAGGCGGTACCCGAACCTGTCTCTCCAATTACTCCCACCGCATGAGCATCATCAACAATTATGGTGGCTCCGTATTTCTCTGCCAGTTCTACTAATTCGGGTAAGTTAACGATATCTCCTTCCATGCTAAAGATTCCATCCACCACGATCATCTTGATGCTATCAGTCTCCAACGGTTTTAACTGTCTTTCCAACGACTCCATATCATTGTGTCTGAATTTAATCACTTTAGAGAAAGACAACCGGGCTCCATCTATTATAGATGCATGGTCGAGCTCATCCAGTAAAATATAATCGTTACGGCCTGAAAGGCAAGAAATCACTCCCAGATTGGTTTGGAATCCTGTACTGAATACCAGGGCGGCCTCTTTTTTCATGTAATCCGCCAGTCTTTCCTCCAACTGTATATGAAGATCCAAGGTGCCATTTAAAAATCTTGATCCAGCACATCCTGTGCCATATGCATCAATCGCTTTTTTGGCAGCTTCTTTTACTTTCGGATGATTGGTGAGTCCTAAATAGCTGTTGGACCCAAACATCAATACCTTATTGCCTTTAATAATTACACTTGTATCTTGATTTGAACTGATCGGACGGAAATAGGGATAAATCCCCAACTGCTTGACTTCCTCAGCACCAGTGAATTTGGCAATGCGTTTCTTTAAGCTATTCATTCAAGAGCCTTTATATTGCAATAATCTCATTCCTAAACTTGTCGAAAAATTGCGGCAAATTTCTTATTCTTATGTGAATTATCCTACTGTTTGAGCAAAGTTCTTTTTGAATTAATAAAATAAGGTATAAAAAAAATCAAATACCTGCTAATTTGGCTATGAAAAATACCATTACAATGCCTTTTTATAAATCCGATATTTTTTATAAAGGGTGCCATTGGTATTGAGTATAGCGCGATTCATCATTTCGTTATTTTCCAATATCCAAGAAGCCTCCCCCTTAATCATACCTTTTTTTAATCCTTCTTCAAAAACCTGGGTGTAAAAATAAGCATCAATTCCCAGTTTTCTATATTTTTCTAATAAACCCAACGTAATTATCCGTACTCCGTTGATTTTATTTTTGTAATAAAGCAGTTTAAAAATACCCCAGGGAAATAATCTGCCTCGTTTCAACTTTATTAATACCTGGTTGAAATCCGGGATGATCAAACTGTATCCAACAAGTTCTCCTTCATGTTCAGCCAGCAAAACAAAGTCTGGATCAATGATACTTTTTAGATCCTTGGCAGTGTACTTAATTTCTTCATAGGTCATGGGTACAAATCCCCAATTCTTCTCCCAGGCCGCATTGTAAACTTTCTGAATGTTATCTACTTCTTCATCAAATTTCTTGAGGTTGATCTTTCGAATGATAATGCCTTGTTTATTTAATCTTTCCAATATAAGCTTTGAAAGTCTATTCAACTTATCAGGACGGTTTTTATGGATAAACTGATAGGCCAATAAATCCATCTCCTTGCCAAAACCATACTTCTCCAGAAACTCAGGATAATAAGGCTTATTGTAGGTCATCATCACCACCGGGGGAGAATCAAAACCTTCGATGAGGGTGCCGCAGGTTTCATTAGTAGAGTAATTTTCAGGCCCCATAATATGATCGAAATTCTGTTCTTTTACCCATTTACAAGCGGTATCCAATAATAATCGGGCTACTTCATAATTATCTATTACCTCGAAAAAACCAAAAAATCCAATATTCTTTCGGGTGAATTTTACATAATTGTTGTTCCTGATTGCGGCAACACGGCCCAGTATTTTCCCATTATCCACAGCCAGGAAAAAATCAGCATCGGAATGTTTAAAAAATGGGTGTTTGGCTTTGTCCAATAATCCCCTTTGAGCAAGTTTTAATTCAGGCACATAATTAGGGTCATCAGCATAAAGATCATGGGGGAACTCAATAAATCTTTCCAAATCCTTTTTATTATCAACCTTCAGAATCTCAACCATTTTATAATGTTCATCGGGAACTTTTAGGTATTAGAATACGCTAACTAATTGACCCACACAAATATATGGTTAATCATTTTTTTATCATATCCTTTTTTGACCAGAAACCAGAAGTTATGGGGTTGATGGCCTAACATATATTCCTATTTTTGCAACCAAATAAATATTATGATCAACCGCATTTCAATTATAAAATTCGAAAGTGTTTCCAAAACCTCCTTATTGGTGTGGTTTATCATATTGGTGCTCTACACGTTATGGAATGTCACTATTGTAGGATTTGGTATTGAGCATATTAT
>JAPUIM010000088.1 GCA_027297025.1 Bacteroidota bacterium
GAAAAAAAAATTTCGTGAACTTTTGTCACCCATGCTTAATGATCTGGTTTTCCCTCCGGATATTTTAACAGTCCTGAAAAAGCACATGATCAATCCCAAAGCTTCGGCGGGAGCTGATCCCAAGCTACACAAGGCCCTTCATAATTATGATGAAAGCAATGGATTACCACATCTATCGGACATTGTTATTGGTAACAAGTTCAAATTCAGAAAACGTATCTATATTAAATTAGAAAAAAAAAGAACCAGGGCTATATGTCAGGAATCAAATTCGGGGCGGAGATATTTAATCCCATTGGTAGCTGAAGTGGAGGCCCTAGATTAGGGCGATTCTACGGTGGACCATGCTTTTCACCAATTCAAATAAGGCGTTGGGATGCATGGTGCGCCAATTGGTGATCTGAAGATTTCCACCGCAAGCAATATATTGGTCCAACCCATACTTTTGCCATTCCTCAAGAACAAAGTCACGGAAATTGACCCCAGCTATCCAGCCCGGTAATTCTTCCCCATCAGGTTCTTCGATCTCTTCATTCCATTCTTCATAATAGCAATCATCAGACGCGTGAAAATTCAGCACATTATCACCCAGTAATATGAATTTATTGATGCCCTTGAGCATCATGTGCTCAATGATGTTTCGTTTCAGATGCATGATATCGTTGTGCAGGGCATCGTTCCATTCACCGATAAATTCCAGAATAGTAAATCCTTTGTCATAGTCGGTAAAAAGGATCTTTAGATACAGGGTTTCGGATCCTATATAATCCCAGGCCGGATCTATATAATAACCGTAGATCTTTTCGGAATAAAGGTCATAGTTGTATTCTTTACCAAAATAAGGAGACAATTCGTCTTCTGAAGATTCGTAGTATTGATTCCAACTATGGTAGGGCTCTATCTTATGCATTTTTAAGATGCTCCTTTATGGCTTTTCTCACTGATCCGTGCCGCTGTAATAATGTTACTGCCTTTTCTTTATCTATGGATAATTCCTCGATTAACATTCTGATTCCCCTTTCCACCAGTTTATTGTTACTCAGCTGCATGTCCACCATTTTATTTCCTTTTACTCTACCCAATTGTATCATGACTGCGGTGGAAATCATGTTCAACACCAATTTTTGAGCCGTTCCCGATTTCATTCGGGTACTTCCGGTGACAAACTCAGGCCCTACAATTACTTCTATAGGATATTGGGCATGTTTGGCCAAATCTGTATGGGGGTTGCAGGTAATGCAACCGGTCAAGTTGCCAGCTTCTGCCGCCTCTTTGATCCCACCAACCACATAGGGAGTTTTTCCCGAAGCTGCAATACCAATTACCGTATCCAATTCATTAATATGATGGTCTTGCAGGTCTTTCCAGGCTTGATCAGGGTCATCTTCAGCAAATTCCACCGCTTTCCTTATGGCGCTATCCCCTCCTGCGATCAGCCCAATGACCATACCATGGGGTACCCCGTAGGTGGGGGGGCATTCCGATGCATCCACAATACCCAACCGCCCACTGGTACCTGACCCGATGTAAAACAACCTGCCACCTTTATTCATCCTTTCCACGATGGCCTTCACTAATTTCTCGATCTGGGGTAAACACTTTTCCACCGCCCGGGGAATGGTTTTGTCCTCCTGGTTGATACCTACCAACAATTCCCTGACTGACATTTTTTCCAGGTGGTTAAACTGCGATGATGATTCAGTGATACTCAAAACTCTCTCCGATTTATTCTTTACAATTTACAACTTTTGAATTTTTGCCTGGTGATATAAGGTCAGTCCGGCAATAGGGCTCTCCACGATATTTTTTACGGTTATCTGATGATCATTGCCTACCTGCCTTAAAATATCGGCATAATAAAAAGCGATCGAACCCAAAAAGTGCACGGGATACTCCCGGTAACCCTGGTAATTCATGACATTCCTTTTCATGAATTCTAAAAACTCCTGATAGATCAACTCATATATGTAGGGGTGGTTTTGATTGTCAAACAGGAACTTGGAATAACTGGCCAGGTAACGGTTGGGATAGGGCTCCTGATAAAGATGGTTCAATACATCGTGCTCTTCCGGCTGGTACCTTTTAACAAACTTTTCTTCCAAATCAGGAGGCAGCTGCCTTTTGAAGTAATCCCCTACCAATTTTTTCCCCAATACCGATCCACTACCTTCATCCCCCACCAAATAGCCCATGGATGGGACATGGTCGATGATGGCCTTGCCGTCGTATAAACAGGAGTTAGATCCTGTACCCAGGATACAGGCGATTCCCGGATCTTGGTTGCAAAGCGCCCGGGCCGCTGCCAATAGGTCGTGGTTGATCTCAACCTGGCTATGGGGAAAGACCGATTGAAAAACCCCTGTAAGCAATTGTATGTTTTTAGATCCGTCACATCCCGAACCGTAGAAATAAATGAAGTCCATCTTAGATCCCCTTAAACTAGTCAGGGACTCCAAGAGTGCCTCACTGATCTCTTTTGCCGATTGGTAATTGGGATTGAGTCCGGGGGATTTAAGTTGCTGGATTTTCCCTCCATTATCTATTACCCTCCAATCGGTTTTGGTTGATCCACTGTCTCCTATTAGTATCATGATTATGAATCAAAATTAAGGCTTGTAGTTCACTTTTGTTTAAAAATAGTTTAAAAAGGCCTTAGGTAGGCAGATTAGCTGCTTCTTTTAGAGCACCAAGCGTCCCACTACTCCATATCTTTCGAAAACCGATTCGGTATGTGGGGCATCTTTAAATTCCGGGGTTAGATCCTGACCGGCCCAATGTTCGTAATGTTTCCCTCCCAGCCATAGTCGGGAAGTGGTCACTTCATAGATCAACCCTTTATAGGCAAACCAAATCTCTTTTCTATCCTGGCCGTTTCTGAGTGCTAATTGAGCTTTGGAATATTCTGGTAAGACTGTATCGGACATCCTTTTTGGTAATAACACTTCTAACTGCTATTGCAGCCGGGAGGGTTTATGGTATTGCATATGCCATAAATTTCCTAAATTTCAGTAAATAAAAAGACTTTACTAATAATTGTTTTTTTTAAACGTGTGTCCAGTTAACCAATGAAAC
>JAPUIM010000089.1 GCA_027297025.1 Bacteroidota bacterium
GCTAATTCCTGATCTGCTCCCCCACCTGCATCTGCGGCTGCTCCGGTTTCAGCCTGGGCGGCATCCCCACCACCAGCAGCACCTTCATCCTGGGCTCTGACATAGGCGAAAATTGAAATAATCTCATCATCCGTCATGTCGTTGAGAATCATTTCAATTTGGAAATATTCATTGAAGATCTTATTGGCATATTCATCCCCAGATTCAATCAGCGCCCTGGAGTTTCTGGTCCAACTGATCAACCAATCCTTTTCCAGCCTATCGTAAACGCCAGACATAGGTGGGCCAATAATTTTGTCATTGATGGCGTGACAAGTAATACAAGTGGTATTGAAGATGGCCTCTCCTGCACTTATTGTTTCCTGGTCAGTAGGGATCCAATCTGAAGATTGACCGATAGACCGAAAGAATGGGGAGATTAGGAAAATTGTGGAAATGAATAGGCGAAAGAAAAAAATCTTTGCGGACATGCCGATGCTTTTTTTAAGTCTAAAAAGATTCTATATAAAACAAATGTAATATCGCATTATTTTTATTCAATCAAAACTATTCACAATTTGACCTAAGTAATGATTCGGTGAGTAAGATAAGTAAATAAGCGATACAATTTCAAATCGGATGTGGTCAAAATTTTCTAATTTAGAATTAGTATAAATAAACCATAAAGAATGGATAAAAATCCCTGAATTTATGGTTGATGCTGTTTCCGTAAAAGGTCATTGACGGTTTTAACCGGATTAAAAGTTTCAATGGGCACTTCCACAAAAATGGTATTCCAATCGGCCATAGAACCGTTCCATAAACCAGGTAATTCCTGGGCCTTCAGTTCCTTACCGTCTTTTGATTTATGAGAAATAAAACCGGTCTTTGGATCACGGTATTTGGTTAGATCAAATTTATTACCCTGGTCATCCTTAAGTCCACAAACTATATCAGTAGGACTGAAATGGGTGGAACTTTGGAAAATCGTCTTTTGACCCGAATCATTTAGATTAAGTTGGGGTGTCTCAGCAATTTGCAGGGAAATTGTTCCATCACTGTTTTCCGACCAAAAGGGTCCCCCACCCGGTTCACCGGTATTTACTACCATTCCGCAAACCCTGAGTGGACGATTGAGTTTAGAGGTAAGCCAGGAAGTCTTATGGGAATTGTCCCATTTGCTTTTGTCAACTGCAGAGGTGGTACACAGTTTATTCTCAAGAAAAAGATCGATTTCAGCTAGTAGTTGCTCATTGATCTCATCTCCGTTTTTCAAAATTTTTAAATAATTAAATATTTTATTTTGAGCTTCCAAAAGAACGTCAGCTATTAATTTCTTGTGGATAATAGTAAGATCTTTTAGACGATCGGGAACCACGTTGTCGGTATTTTTAATGAATACCAGGTCCGCCTCCAATCCGTTGAGGTTATCCAATAAGGCTCCATGCCCTCCCGGTCGAAATGCAACCGTGCCATTATCATTGCGGAAAGGTTCATTTTCAAGGTCCACGGCAATAGTATCAGTAGATGGTTTTTGTTGGGAAAAGGAAATATGGTATTTCACCCCATATACCTTCTCATATTGATCTAAGATATCCTTCAACAATTGGTCAAAATAAATTTGGTGTTCTAGGGAAACCGTAAAATGAAGAAACACTTCAGCGTTGGCATTTTTACAATATCTTGCTCCTTCCACCAGGTGCTCTTCAAATGACGTTCGGGAGACATCGTCATAGCCATGAAATTCTAATAAAGCTTTGGGTAGATTTCCATAATTCATCCTATGACTGCTCAACAGGGTGTCGAGGATAGTCCCAAAATCATTCCTGTATTTAGAACTACTAATATCCTTTCCCATATCCAATAAGAACCGTTTCAATGTCCTATAAAAAGCAAAATTTTCCAGGTGCTGGAAAAAATAATACACCGATCCAAAATTTTTATCCTCAAGCAGGTTCTGCTCCATTTCATCTTTATCCAGGGCTAAGAAGTTGAAAAGATGTTTGAACATCCTGCTGGCCGCCCCCGAAGCTGGAACAAATTTGTATACCTTACCACCGTCCTCCAACCAACGATCATAGATACTAGTGTATTCATTGATTTGCTGAGGTGGAACCTGCAGGATCCCGTCACCGATGGTGGCCGGTCTGATGGCATTTAAAAATGGGAATCCTTGTTCAAAATTTTTAATTTGTTGCTGTATTAACTCTACCGGGATCCCTTTTTCCCGAAATTGGGCCAGGTCTAGGTCGGTGAATTCCATCAGGTCATTATCTATTTGAGTGCTTTTTGATAAGCCTTATCATAGTAGTCGGTGAGAAACTGCCAATCGAAATTCTCGGAACACCTTTCCACCTGATTTCGCAGGTTCACCCGTTCCCTTTTATTTAATTTAACAAAGGAAAACAGCAATTCGGCCAGGTTGGTAGCAGCCTCCTCATCCTTCTTCTTTCCTCTTTCCAACACATAAATGCCGGTATTTTCATCATCAGGGATTTCTTTTAATACATAATCTCCAAAACCGGAAAGATCACTGGTGACAGCGGGAATAGCACGGGCAATACATTCTAAAGGAGTATAACCCCACGGTTCATAATAACTGGGAAATATTCCCAGATGACACCCGCGAACAAATTGCCAGTATTCAATACCAAATAAAGGATTAGTGGGTGAAATGAAATCAGGATGGTACACGATCTTCACCCGGTCAGATTCACTATTCATTAAATTTACTGATCGCAGGTAATTGAGAATATCGTCCCCTCCCTCATCCTTAAGGATGTGTGTACAAACCGGGGGCGTTTCATCCGATTTCCAGGATTGGATGGTCCTGCGCAATCGCAATTTCCAATAATCGGAAACAAATTCGTTCAAAACAGGAAGTCTATAATCGGCGCTGGCTGCAGTTGTTTTAAAGAGTTTATCGCTCACTTGTTTGATGATGGCATCACAGGTTTGTCTGACCTCGTCCAATACCCCTCTTGAATGCATGGTCTTCGGATCGATGGAATAGTAGGGCCTCTTGGTAATAAAAAACGCCACCACAGTGGTATCCATTTTTGCTCTTTTCATTTTGAGATTGAGCTTTTTCAGGGCTTCTAAGGTCAAATCAAAACCTTTATTTCTGTACTCATACCGCCCGGAGGTAAAAAAGTACAAAGTGTTTTCCAGGTCAAAAGAGTAACTCTGGAAAAAATGACC
Organism: Bacteroidota bacterium; assembly: GCA_027297025.1. GTDB lineage: Bacteria > Bacteroidota > Bacteroidia > Cytophagales > Cyclobacteriaceae > JAPUIM01. The sequence continues at coordinate 3,181 of JAPUIM010000089.1, forward strand.
CATTACGAACTGATTGATCTCTTGTTTGTATTCGTGATGGACGTTCTGTACCTCATGTTGAATATCAAATCTTTCGATATTCAAGCCGTTGGGTAAAATCACATGGGGGGTCTTGCCCAACAGATGTTTGCACTCCCTGGCAGTTACGTCACTAACGGTGGTAAAAACATGGGAACTATGGGCGGCCGCCCTTTCGAATTTCACCTGAGGACTAATATAAAATTTACGCGCCTCATCCTCCCAATTAAAAAACGGAAGATGAGCATAAAACTTAGGATCGTTGCCAGCCAAATATCTTCCCAACATGGTAGCATGGGTGGTAAAGACAATTCTCACATTGACCTTTTCCTTTCTTAAACTGGGTATAGGTGTGGCCGCCATCCACTCATGAAAATGAGTTATGATGGCATGTTTGGTCCTTTTTTTGGCCAATATGGATAAATATATTTTGACCAGGTGTCCAAAAGCAAGAACTTGATTCACCAATTCATCATTTCCCGGGATCTCGATTTGGTGATTTTTCCATATGGAATATTTTATTTCATCCAGTTGGTCATACACCTGTGCAGGATCAACTAAAACTACCCGGGGACGTCCTGTCACCAACCACCGGCCATAATGCATGTCAAAACCTTGATTGCGCATTTCTTTCACCGCTTTACCAAAGGGATCGGTATAATTTTCAACAGGTTCAAATTCGGCAGTCACATCGGGATGTATATAAGGACCAATCAAGCAATAATTTTCCGACCATCTTTCCACCATACTGGGAACCTTGGTCCTTATTACGGTATAAATACCGCCCACCTGGTTACAAACTTCCCAGGCAATTTCTGTTAATAGGGTTCCGCCGGAGGTTAAACTTGGTTTTTTAGCCATGGGTGTCGGTCGCTTATCTTTGAGTGTTTAATATAATAAGCATGGCCCATAAAAACCTAATTTTTATGTTGACATTGATCCTTATGGAGATTATCTGATTAGAATTTTTATATCTTTTCTGCTTTCAGAGAATTTACCTTAAATACAATAGATAGACCTCCCTTTAAAAGGCCGGGTATTAATGGTATCAGATTTATATTCCCAAGATTGCACTTACAATAATTTTTTTTAAAAAAGGGTTACTATAAATATCATTATCGGTATTCATTTAAGTAATGCTTGAACAATCGACTGGTAATGTTTTAAATATTGATTTTCCAACCATATAAGGTTGGTAA
>JAPUIM010000009.1 GCA_027297025.1 Bacteroidota bacterium
GGACCCGAAAAAGGGTGATGTATTCGCTTGAGACCAATTTTCCTTCGTAATATTCGGACCAACATCAATTTGAAATGTAAACCCTTTCATGGCCATTGATTGATAACCGATTGGAAAGTAAACTCCTAGTTGCCTGATCCCCGAATTGGAGCCATCTAAAATGAATAGCTGAATTGTACTTAATTGAAGTCCAACATACATGTACTTTCTCGAATTTTCCCCTTTGACTATGTAGATATTTGATCCTACATGAGCATCCATGTTGAACCCAAGACCAGCATTTACAGAAATTTTATTATTGAGAAATGTATTTACATGACCACCTAACATTTCAGGCCCACCAAATTGTAAGAATATACTCGTCCTTCCCCTCTGATCAACAGAATTATTTTGGGCCACAAGATTAACATTCGAGCAGTAAATGAATAACATTAATAATATAGTCAGACTCTTTTCAGTCATGATATATGGCCTCCAACGTGTGGCTAAACGAAATACTAATATAATGAATATAAATAGTCCCTATTAGCTACCCGATTTGGCGTGCTAAACAGACCTGCGTTTTATTTAACTCTTTACAAACATGATATTGATTGAAAAATATGTTTACTACTGCTGCTATTTTGTAGTGGGTCATGGGTTCGAGACCCAGCGGGATCATTGACACCTTTAACTAATCTACTGAAATTTTAACTATGTCTTTACATACCCTTTCAGGATCATCTTTTATCTCCGAGATGTTGCCGACATATCCTTCTACTTCCTGCTTGATATCTTTAGTCTCTTGCACTTCGATCGGCGATTTTCAGCTACAATTCATTATAGAAAATCCTGTAAATTCTGCCTCCCTGAGAATCTGAAACATACAATGAGCCATCAGGGCCCTCGGCCAACCCAACGGGTCTGTGATATGCGTCTGAAGGGCTCATGATTGGTTTAACTCCAGCAAAATCGTCAGCAAATACAGTCCAGTCGTCAGCAGGTAATTCACCATCAAAAGGAACAAAAACAACATGGTATCCCTTTTGCTCCAATGGAGCCCGGTTCCAGGAACCATGAAATGCTATAAATGCACCGTATTTATAGTCTGCCGGAAAATGGTCTCCCTGATAGAAAATTAGGTCATTAGGTGCATAATGACCTGGAAATGCCATAATCGGTTTGTCCACATCATCGCATCTTCCTGTAATCTTTCCGTCACCTCCGTATTCCGGGTTGAGTAACTTTTTGCTTTGGAAATGATCATAATAGCAAAAAGGCCAACCAAAGTCTGAGCCATCTTCAACCAGTAAAAATTCTTCTGAAGGTAATTCAGCAGACTGTTCATCAGTATAAAGTTCAGGATGAAGTATGCTTAGCATATCACGTCCATGCTGGAGGGCATACAGTTTTTTACTATTTTGATTCCAGTTGATGGCCACTGAATTCCTGATGCCGGTTGCAAATTGATACCCATTGTCAATTTGCTTCTGACCTAATTTATCCGCTTCGAATCTCCATATTCCCCCCTGTCTTTCTAAAAGCGGACATGGATCCATTCCTGGTGAATCCTTGGTTCGGTCTTGTTCCTGACAAGCATTTGAAGGAGCTCCTACATTGACATACATGTTCCCCTGATCATCAAATGTAAATGGCTTTACCGCATGTTGTCTTTGAAATATAAAACCACTAACTATGGGTTCCGGGTCTTCCTGTGGAATCAGATCTTTCCCATTTAGTTTATATCTATAAATCGAAGTATCCGATGCAAAATAAAGGTATCCATTTCGAATCTCTATTCCTGTTCCCGGCAGATCCCCAAAATACCGGATGATATCGGCCCTTCCATCTCCATCAGTGTCTCTTAATCCGGCTATTCCGCCTCCGCTATTCAGACTTCTCAGCATTACATAGATGTCACCATTAGAATTGACAGTCAAGTGCCTTGCCCTGCCTATTTCATCAGCTACTATCATTGCGGTAAATCCTTCCGGTAGGTTAAGGCCGGCATTATTGGGATCGCCTGTTAATTTGATTTTTTCTTCTACGGGAGATGAACAACAAAAAAGAAACAATGAAAGACTAAAGAGAAAAAACCGAAATCTGAAAATTTCCATTGTACGTTTGTTTAAATCTATAGAAAGATTGCAATATAAAAATAATTTGTTAGAAGAATTAACCTCGTGGACAAGGTTCATGTGAATCCAAAAAAGGGGCTGTTACACCCCGTGGATCAGGATTAAGTGAAAATGGTGTCAATTTAGGATTATAACACAAAATACATATCTACATCCCCCTTTGCCTTTAACTTCAAACTTACCTCTGTATTTACAAGTAAAATGATCTTTAGCCAGACTTTAGGTTGTGGCAGAAATGTTTACCATGCCAGGCGTTCCATCACCCTCAAGTTGGCTAGCAAGGTTTAAGGTATCTCCCCACAAATCAAATCACAGGCTTTTATTATCAATGATTCCCCCCATTACCGGTCCGCTATGAATTCCAATTTAAGCGAACTGATTCCATTTTTCATTTTGTATTTTGATCTTGGTTTAATATAATAGACTTACGAAAATGGAATTACTGGTAGCATCGGATATACATTGCAATAAAAGGCATTGTGAATCCCTGGTAACACAATCCAAGGAGGTAGATGTTGTAATTATTGCCGGTGATCTTGCCTCTGTCAGAAGAGGATTGTTAAAGACAGTTGAATGGTTAAAACCTATCACCAAGCGGGTAGTGCTGGTACCGGGAAACAATGAAACGCTGGAAGAACTACAAACAGCCTGCAAAGATTGGGGAAACGTAATCGTTCTACATGGAAATGGAACAAAGATTAATGATCAGCAATTTTTCGGAATTGGAGGGGGAATTCCTGTTACCCCATTTGGCGACTGGAGCTACGATTTTACTGAATATGAAGCACAGCAATTACTTAAAGACTGCCCGGAGCACGCAATACTTATCAGTCACTCACCTGCCAAAGGAATTTTGGATGTGTCATCCTCAGGAAATAGCCTGGGAAGTATTGCAGTAAAACAAGCAATTGTTGAAAAGAAGCCTAAACTGGTAATCTGCGGCCATATCCATGAAAGCGGAGGCAAGAAAGAAAATTTTGGCAGTTCCCTTATCATAAATGCTGGTCCTGCAGGAATGAGGGTCACGATTTAATCTGTCGTTAGAGGGTTTGAAGTTGGTGGAGACTTGGGTACCCTATCTGATAAGAATTAGACGGCCTATCTCAGTTGATAATATAAGGCTAACAATAATATTCACCGATGAAGAAGGTAATACTTTTGAGTTTGCAGCCTGGAATATGAGCACACTAAAGAGAATATACCAGCAGTTTCCGCTTAGATAAGTTTGAGAATGAACAATTGGATTCCCATCTCTTCCATTGTCGTTGATTTGAATTAGCATTAAATTGATATAGAACAGCTAATCCATTCTTAGTAAACCCTCATACAAAGTATCTATTACAAGGGCTATTTTCGGAATATCAAGTGTTTCAATAGTGTCACTTATTCTATGGTAATTCGGATTTCTATAAAAAGCAGTATCTGTGATCATAACTGCACTAAAACCAAAGTTCCAATAATTTAGATGATCTGAAAAATCAACTCCTGGAAGAAACCTGGGACCCTTGAATAATTCGATTTTAATTCTAGCGCTCTCTTTCATTCGTTGCGTGATTTCCCTTGCAAATTCTCCGCTCCTAAATTTTTGCACTACAGTAATAAAATCGCCGTATTTCCCATAAAACCATTTGAGCAAACCAATAGGATAATGCTGTGAATTCTCTTTATCGGAAAAAAAACCAATCATTTCAAGACAAATCATTCCCTTTACCGGTATTTTATTATCATAAAGAAACTTCGCGTGAACATAACTCCCCATTTGTTCGGTTCTAAAAAAAGGAGGCTCTTCCAGCGCATATGCCACCAAATCAATTCGATACTTTAATATTTGGTTTTTTAGTAAACGAGAAAGTTCCAACAAACCCGCCACACCACTACCATTATCATCGGCTCCTGGTTGTTCCCCAGCAACATCATAATGTGCACCTATTATTATGCGTTCGGCATTTGAGGGGCCATAAGAACAGATAATGTTCTTATATATTAAAGACTCAACTTCAAATTCCTGCTCCAGCACTTTGGATGAGGATTTTTGAAATTCCTTTTTGATATAATTTGCTACTGCATTCAAAGTCTCAACATTCAAATGGTTTCTTGGACTTTCTGTATTTACGATTCTTTCTAAATCCCTTTTTATTCTTGTTGTGTCAGACATTGCAAAAGAATTGGTAACCGAAACACAAAATGAAAAAATAAGATATACAAAGAAAAGATTTTGAGAAGAATTGCATCTGTGTTGGGTATTGAAAAGAATTTCACAACTTATAGCGCCAGACATTCCATTACTTTTTTCGTGGTTTTCATTGTAAATAATAAATCAAAAATACAAAGGACCCTATGCGTATTTATACATATTGACAAGAGATAATTTTTCCATTACATTGTAGTGAAATTCCGTATAGCCCTCCAAATTGGGTTTAAATAAGGAACGGTTCCGTTTAGCCAGACGTTAGCGGTAAGCAGAAAACGATAAGTAATAAAAGGATGGCCTTCAATTTACAACCGACT
>JAPUIM010000090.1 GCA_027297025.1 Bacteroidota bacterium
CAACCCGCTGAATGACAACTGTACCACACCATCTTTTTCTTGTATGGAGACAAAATTGATATTGGGATCCAAATTAAAAGAGCGGCCACTTTTATTGTATACCCGGGTGGCCTCTAATACCCATTGTTTACTGGCTAATAATGCATTAGACTTTACCAATGCCTCGGCATCGGCTGCTTGGCGTTCGACTTTTTTAGCGGTTTTTTTCTCAGCTCGCAATTCTTTTTTAGATTTTTCTGCCTGCTCCATTGCTTCTTCCTGGGCGTATACAGTTATCCCAAGGAGCATCAAAATTAATGTGAGCATTAACTTTTTCATGATATAAATTTTAATTCCTGGCAATATATAAAAACACTTTATTTTAGACTCCAGATTGCCTATGTCTTTCAGTCGGTTAGTGTAATAATAACTCTATCTATGGTGCCGGTGAATGCTCTGCATACTGTCCCATCACTCTTTCCGCCAAGGTTTGTGTCCTCACAAACCTCCATCTCTTTACAACCGCCCCGTAATATGTGTTAAAATCCCAAATTCATCAATTCCATCCTCATAAAATGTGGCCGATGAAAACCTATAGTCTATAGAGCTTGGAGCCAGCATCCATTTGCCTTTTACCGGATTATGGTGGATGTAATCGAGTTTTTGATGAATGACTTTTGGTGTATATAAAATAATTGACAACGGATCTCGTTGCCAAAATTGGTATTTTCTAGTACCTGAGTCTACTTTGAAACTGTCTAATGTATTTGGATCCTTGTTACGTAAATCCTTCTGAATTATATGACTAGTATACTTCATAAAACTGGCATGTGGTTTTTCCATTCCATTAAGATCTAAAAGTTCCCAAATAAGATGTATATGGTTAGGCATGATTACAAAGCCATAAACCTTTATTTTCTTTCTATCGACTAAATTTTTTAAACTATTTATTACCAATGTTTTGTACCTATCGGACTCCAACAGCGGCCTCCATTTTAAGATAGTTGCAGTGTAGAAATATAACTCATGGAGGATCATATGAGCAAGGTAATTTTAAATATGGGAAAAATAAGAATATGAGTCGTTTGTGGAGACACAAACGATGGCGGAATAAACTAATTAAAAAGATGGGAAAAATATAAAAAAATGAGTTGAAATAAGAAAAATGAGTCGTTTGTGGAGACACAAACGATGGCCAGAAAATAAGAATATGATGGAGATACAAACGATGGTCCAATTGTGCTTGCAAAGATTATTTCCGGCAGTTCTGAAGAATATTCTTTTTAACCCGGTTGGGTTGGTCAATAATATTAAAGAATTCATTGAGATAGTTGATGGCCTCTTTCCGGTGCCTGGAATCCAGGTAAGAAGAGTTGGCATAGAGTTCCAATATTTCTTGCTGGTTATCCTTGAAAATCTCCAGTGTTTGATTGAGTTCCTGAGGAGTAGGACAAAAACCACGATATAGTCGCTGGGTAACCGATTCAATGGGAAGCATTTCCGGTGGCACGGCATAGATGGCATTGACTAGTCCGGTATAGTCAAAATCATAAGGAATAGCGTAAGGAGAGGGTTCATTGAGTTCCTGAATTTTGATCAATTTCATGTTATGTAAGCCAGGTACCGACCAATCAGTATTGCCGATCATAAACTGGAATACATCAATCAGGAGCATGTGCTCCCACTGGGTTCGCTTTGGGCTTAACATTTGCTTATCGTAAAGCACCGCATGATGACGGGCAGCCAGGGACTTTGCTTCTTCAATAATAAAAGCGAAGCGGGTGTTTGGTTTGAATTTGCCAGAAGTGTCTTCATAGGTAATGCGGATCAATCTGACCTTAAAACTTTTATCAGTAAGTACATTCAGCACTCTATAAGCCAAATATTCTTTGAGAATGTACTGTTCGTAGGTTTTGGTGTACCTGCAGTTGGTCACCAACTTTAGGCTTTTCAGAGTTTGCAGGCTTTCTACCCTAAACTCAGTATGCTTGAAATTGAGTTTGATAGGAGGAAACTGGCAGTATTTCTTGCGGAAGGCACCCCGGGCCTTCACTCTTATCTCTTTTTGAATGAGTAGCGTATCGTCAGGCTGATATTTGAGCAGGGCGGGTTGATACTGGTCTTTGTCTTTTTCTTTGATCAGTTTTTTGTAATCAGTGGAGAGGGTCAATTCCAGTGGCGCCTCATCCTCAAAGAAATCGAAATCCCTGGTCCTTATCAAAGAATCGAGTTGATCGGTTAAATCTTCTCCAGTTATGGCATGGAATATACCGTCCTGGGCCTTAAGTGAGATCCAGTTTAGAGCAAAAGTCAAGAGAAGAAAAGAGACCCTGGTCACCATTGGCTATTTCAAATATATGATCTGTTTTTTATCTGGTTTGTGCTTGAGGACTATTAAATCTTTCCTCATAGTTTTAATTTTCAAGGAAGTGGGCACTTTGGTCCGAAATTCAGGTTTGTCCACATTGAGGATCAGCACTCTATTATCTATGAACCACTTTCCGGTGACCACGCTGTAATCGTTTTTGTTAATAGCATAAGTCTTATCCACCTCAAAACGCAGTTCCTCACCTAATTCCAGGGTGGGTGTTTTACTTTTTACCTTGGTGACGGTCCATTTTTTGCCTTTTCCAATCAGGATCTCCTCCTGCTTGGTAAAGAATTTTTGAGCGGTGGCATCAAAGCTCCAGCATAAAAAAAATACTATGACTACTTTTTTCATCTCTATCAGGGATTTGAAAACGGAAATTAGTTAATTCTATTTCCAGGACAAACAATATTCAGGCCAATCTCAGAGTCCTGATGCCTTGAGCCAGTCGAAAAGGTCGGGACGAAGAGTCTCTCTATAATGTAATTAACAGATTCTTCGGTCGCTTCGCTTCCTCTGAAATTGGTACTAATCAATCTCATCCACCCCCTTGGCACCAATCTCAGAGTCCTTATGCCTTGAGCCAGTCGAAAAGGTCGGGACGAAGAGTCTCTC
>JAPUIM010000091.1 GCA_027297025.1 Bacteroidota bacterium
TTGAACCTGTCCCGATATTCTATTTCCTAGGCTATCCATTATTCGGGATACAAAATGGACTTGGGGTATTAGGTGGCGGGTATTGCTAATTGTACCCCCGGTGACATCAATATTTTCGGGGTCAAACCATCGAAGTAGAAAATAGAGATCTTGTCTTGGTGAATTCAACCTTCTCTCTCAGCTGTTGGACCTTTTCAGATGTCAGGATCTACCGGTGATTTGCCCATTTCTGCACCACAATTAGCCATTAATATCGTAAATTTGGGACATTAAATTGACTAAAACAACACAATATTATGCCCATAAACACCCTTCAACAAGAAAAATCGACACTCAAAAATGTTTTCACTGATCCCTTTGAATCACCCGACTTTTATGCTATTGACGATTTATTGACAGAGGAACATAAATTGATAAGAAGCTCCATTCGCGACTTTGTTAAGAAGGAAATTACTCCCTACGTAGAAGACTGGTGTCAAAAAGCAGAATTCCCCGTGGAGATGGTGAAAAAATTTGGGAAAATCGGAGCGTTTGGCCCCACCATTCCCCTGAAATACGGGGGAGGAGGTCTTGATAATATATCTTATGGGTTGATCATGCAAGAAATTGAAAGAGGCGACTCAGGAATGCGATCTACTGCCTCAGTCCAAGGATCTTTGGTGATGTATCCAATTTACACCTTTGGTAGCGAAGAACAAAAAAGAAAATATTTGCCCAAACTGGCCTCCGGTGAACTCTTAGGATGTTTCGGACTTACCGAACCCGATTTTGGTTCTAACCCAGCGGGTATGCTATCCAACTTCAAAGATGTAGGTGATTATTATTTGTTGAATGGTTCGAAAATGTGGATAAGTAACGCTCCCGATGCCGATATCGCTGTAGTATGGGCCAAAAATGAGCAGGATCGAATAAAAGGTTTGATTGTTGAACGGGGAATGGAAGGATTTACTACTCCTGAAACCCATGGTAAATGGTCTTTAAGGGCCAGTGGTACCGGTGAGTTGGTCTTTGACAATGTAAAGGTACCGAAAGCGAATCTTTTGCCGGAAAAGGATGGATTAGGAGCTCCTTTATTGTGTCTGGATTCGGCCAGGTATGGCATTGCCTGGGGATCAATAGGCGCTGCCATGGATTGTTATGAATCAGCTCGTCGATACGCACTGGAACGTATTCAATTCGATAAACCCATTGCTTCTTTTCAATTGATACAGAAAAAATTGGCAGAAATGCTTACAGAAATCACTAAGGGGCAGTTGTTGAATTGGAGACTGGGAGTGATGAAAGATGAAGGGAAAGCCACAACCGCCCAGATTTCACTGGCTAAACGAAACAATGTTGAAATAGCATTAAATATTGCCCGGGAAGCCCGGCAAATTCATGGTGGTATGGGAATAATCGGGGATTATTCCATTATGAGGCACATGGCCAATCTCGAGTCAGTGATCACCTACGAAGGAACCCATGATATACATCTATTGATTTTAGGCCAAGAGATTACCGGAATACAGGCCTTTTCCTAATTTCCAACAGATGCTTTAATGGTAATCATTTGGGTGGGCGCCGAGGGATCATTAGAAAATATTGTCACCGATTTGTGCTGGGTCCCTTTACGTCTCTCGGAATTAAAGGTCACTTTCAGAATACTGCTTTCCCCGGGTTTAAGCGTTGTTTTTTCCGGTTTCGAGACAGTACAGCCACAATTGGCCTTGGTCTTACGAATATTGAGGTCTGAGCCCCCTGTATTGGTAAATGTAAACTCTGTGCTCACTACATCTCCTGACTTAATTGATCCAAAATCATGGGAAGTTTCTTCAAAAATTAATTTGGGAGCTTGGGCCAATTGCTCCGGAGTCATTGGAGGAAAATATTCTTCAATGGTAGCCAGCACATAAAATTGTTTACTTGATTCACTCTTTTCGTTAGTAAATAAAATAATATTATCATTTTGGTATCCTAAATCATTCTTTTTCACCGGATCATACTTAATCTGAATTTGTCCTTTCTGCTTTGGTAGTAAGGTCTTTGGGATAACTGAAACAAAAATGTGTTCAGGGGTTACTACCTTCTCGGTGAAAGAAATCACCGAATCACTGGCATTATAAACATCAAAATTTCTGGTTACCATTCCTTGAGTAGTGATTTTTCCCATATTAAAAGACCTATACTTCACCCTTATACCCCCCATTAGCGTAGGATAATCGTCCTCCGGAGTGCGGGGTTTCGGGGTAACATTTCCTTGAATGTAAAATACCGTAACCGGATTTTGCGAAGCGTTAGTGGTTATGGTAAGTGATTTGCGAAATGGCCCGGGGCGGTTTCTTGGATTATATTGAGCCTGCACATAACCGGATTCCCCCGGTTGTATTTCATCCTTGGACCAACCCGGTGTAGTACAACCACAGGACGCTTTCACATTTAATATTCTGATCGGTACATCAAAGTAATTGGTGAAAATGAATTCATGCATTACTGGTCCATCTACTTCATTAATAGGACCAAAATCATGGGTAGTACCATTTGCATTGTCAGCTGGATTAGGCAACATTTGTGCATTTACAAATGTGACAAACAAAAAGCTCCAAATAATTGCCAATGCTCTTTTCATAATCTTATGTTTATAATTTCTCTGATATCCATCCCATCAATTTCACTATAGACAAAAATACGTCACAAAATTTTCTTGGAAAATGGAAACACCAAATTTGTTTAATGACTTTCCAATTGGGTTTACAATGTCCATCATTTTTTGTTTACTTTGCTGAAAAAAATTTTTGGCCATGGCAAGGATATTAACTGGAATACAAAGTACCGGCAGACCTCATCTTGGAAATATATTGGGAGCGATCATACCTGGTATAAAGTTGTCCAAAGATCCCAAAAATGAAGCATTATTTTTCATCGCTGATCTGCATTCCTTGACAGCCATAAAAGATCCCCAAATTAGACAAACCAATACCCAAGCCACGGCGGCAGCCTGGTTGGCATTTGGCTTCGATTCGACAAAAAATATTTTTTATCGTCAATCCAAAATACCCGCAGTTTGTGAATTGGCGTGGTACCTAAGCTGTTTCACTCCCTATCCCATGTTGACCAACGCTACCTCATTTAAGGAAAAAGCCGATAAACTCTCAGATGTGAATGCAGGTCTATTCAACTATCCGGTATTAATGACTGGTGATATCGTACTGTATGATGCTGATTTTGTGCCAGTAGGAAAGGACCAGCAACAGCATCTCGAAATAGCCAGAGACATTGCCCAAAGCTTTAATCGTCAATATGGTGATACCTTTGTTATCCCTCAGGCAATGATTGATCCCAAAGTGATGACCATTCCTGGCACCGATGGCCAAAAGATGAGCAAATCCTACAACAACATTATTGACATTTTTTCTCCGGACAAGCAACTACACAAGGTTATCATGTCAATTGTGACTGACAGTACCCCATTGGAAGAACCAAAGAATCCGGATACCTGTAATGTGTTTAAAATTTACAGTTTACTAGCAAATAGTGAACAAACGGATACAATGAGAAAGAATTATATTCAAGGTAATTACGGCTACGGCCAAGCCAAACAGGGTTTATTTGAATTGGTCCTTGAGAAATATCAAAAAGAAAGAAAAACTTTTAACTACTATATAGAAAACCCTATTGAACTGGAAAAGGAATTATTGCAAGGGGAGGAAAAAGCTAAAGTAATTGCAAACGAAGTATTATCAAGAGTGAAATTAAAACTTGGATATTAGTTATTCTGCCGTCCATACCTCTTCGCGGGTTTCTTTTCCAATTTGTAATAAAATTCGGGTTGGTCCGGGTACAATCACCAACCGCACAACCTTATTTGGATAGTCATCGGTATCCACAATCACACCCTCATCTGAGTCAACATCCAATAGTTTTTGTCCACTCGGAGAGGAACCTCGATCTACATACTTTTTAGCTAAGTAAGCGGTGGGCAATAATACATCGCTTTCAGGACAATGTTCCTCGTGAATATCAGTCAGTGTATCCTCCATATAGTCTCCGAAATTTTCGATGAAATCATCTTCAAGGTCGTGCAATTCCTGCTCCACTTGGTCATAAAGCTCATCATTATAATCTAATTCACTAATCGTATTCTTTTTTTCGGCAATTGCCAGGAGAGCGTTATCCAGTTCCTTAATATCCATTACTTCTACTGTCGTTTCTTTGAATCAAGTATATATGAAGGGTAATATATATTAAATTCCACTAGTTTCAAATTATTTTATTTATACCAGGGAATGGCGTATTTTTGGGTAGATACACCTTAATCCCAAAATACTAAACAGTAGAACAATGCAAGAAGATTTCCTACCTATTAATGGCACTGATTTCATTGAATTTTACGTTGGAAATGCCAAACAATCAGCTCAATATTATCAGACCGCATTTGGTTTTGAGCTTGTTGCATACGCCGGTCCGGAAACCGGACGAAAAGACCGTGCCAGTTATGTACTACAGCAAGGAAAGATCAGGTTGATCCTTACCTCAAGCCTTTTCCCCGATTCCGAAATAACGGAACACGTAAAGAAACATGGGGATGGGGTAAAAGTATTGGCTTTATGGGTTGATGACGCTGAAGAATCATTTAATAAAACAGTTTCTCGGGGAGCGGTTGCTACCTCTGAACCTGAAACCCTGGAAGATGAACATGGCCAGGTGAAAGTAGCTTCCATTAAGACCTATGGAGACACTCTTCATACTTTTGTGGAGCGCACTAATTACCAGGGAGTTTTCATGCCTGGGTTTGTCCCTAAAGAAAGTTTGATGAAAATCGAACCCATTGGATTGAAGTATATCGATCATTGTGTGGGCAATGTGGGCTGGGGTGAAATGAACACATGGGTCAAATTTTATGAAGATGTTATGGGCTTCAAGTTGCTCCTCACCTTTGATGATAAAGATATATCCACCGAGTTTACTGCCTTGATGTCAAAGGTTGTATCCAATGGCAATGGATACATCAAATTTCCCATTAACGAACCTGCCAAAGGTAAAAAGAAGTCACAGATCGAAGAGTATATAGATTCCTATAATGGAGCCGGGGTGCAGCATATCGCTGTGGCTACGGATGACATTATCCATACTGTAGGAGAACTTAGAAGACGAGGAGTAGAATTCTTATATGTCCCTGACCTGTACTATGAAGATGTTTTAGATCGGGTAGGAGAAATAGATGAGGATCTAAAACCTCTCAAGGACCTCAACATATTGATAGATCGCGATGATGAAGGTTATTTGCTCCAAATTTTCACCAAACCAGTACAGGACCGACCTACGGTGTTTTATGAGATTATACAGAGAAAAGGGGCAAAATCTTTTGGAAAAGGCAATTTTAAGGCTTTATTTGAGTCCATCGAAAGAGAACAGGAACTAAGAGGCAATCTTTGATAATTCCCTTGAGCCAAAGTAAAAGAGTAACAAAATGGAGGCTAAAGAAAAAGCTTTGAAATGGCTAAATGGTCAAATTGACGAGGGAGCCAAAAAGGAAATTCATCAAATGTTGGAGGATAACGATCCAACTGAACTTAATGAAGCCTTTTACAAAGATCTTGAATTCGGTACTGGAGGCTTAAGAGGAATCATGGGGATTGGCTCCAACCGTATGAATAAATACACGGTGGGAATGGCCACTCAAGGATTGAGCAATTATCTTTTGAATATCTTTCCTGGAAATAGCATAAAAGTTGCCATTGCCCATGACTCTCGTAATAAAAGCGATTACTTTACCGAAGTCGCTGCCTCGGTCTTATCAGCCAATGGTATCAAGGTATATGTGTTCAAGGAATTGAGACCCACTCCGGAATTATCTTATGCCATTAGACATTATGGGTGCAAAAGTGGCATTGTTGTTACCGCCTCACACAACCCTAAAGAATACAATGGATATAAGGTTTATTGGGATGATGGTTCTCAGATCATTTCTCCTCACGATAAAAACATCATAGAAGAAGTTGCTAAAATAGGCAGTTTCGATGAAGTAAAGTTTGAAAAGGACTCTTCCCTGATCGCCTACATTGGAGATGAATTGGACGATATATATCTGGCAGAAATAGAAAATGTATGTCTGTCCAAATCTTCCATTAAAAATCAACACGATCTTAAAATCGTTTACACGCCCATTCATGGCACTGGTATTACGGTTATTCCTAAAATCCTGGCAAAATTAGGTTTTGACAATTTGCATATCGTAGAAGAACAATCTAAGCCGGATGGCAACTTCCCTACCGTGGTTTACCCCAATCCGGAAGAGGAGGAGGCCATGAGTATGGGATTGAAAAAGGCCAGGGAAATTGATGCAGACTTGGTATTGGCCACTGATCCGGATGCAGACCGAGTTGGAATAGCAGTAAAAAACAATCATGGAGAATTTCAACTTATCAATGGAAATCAAACAGTAGCTCTGTACATCTACTATATGTTAACCAGATGGAAAGAACTAGGAAAACTAGACGGTAATCAATTTATTGTAAACACCATCGTCACAACCGACCTAATTGATAAAATCGCAGAGCGATTTGGAGTGGATAACTATACCACATTGACAGGGTTTAAACACATAGCCGGGGTAATCCGGGAACTGGAAGGCAAGAAAAAATTTATTGGAGGTGGCGAGGAAAGTTATGGATTAATGGTAAGTGACTTTGTAAGAGACAAAGATGCTGTTGCTGCTTGTTCTATTATTGCCGAGATGGCAGCTTATGCCAAGGACCAAGGCAGTTCCCAATTCGATATGATGATCGATATGTATGTAGAGTTTGGTTTCTATAAAGAGAAGTTGATTTCATTGGTTAAAAAGGGAATTAGTGGAGCGGAAGAAATACAAAAAATAATGAAGGATCTTAGGGCTAATCCACCATCGGTCATTAACAGCTCAAAACTGGTAAAACTGATTGATTATCAAACCAAAGTAGAAAAAAATTTGATAACCGGCGAAGAAAAACCAGTTCAGCTTCCGGAGTCTAATGTCCTTCAGTTTTTCACCGAAGATGGAAGTAAGATATCTGCTCGCCCCTCAGGAACAGAGCCCAAGATCAAGTTTTATTTTAGCGTGAATAAACCGTTAGACAGTGCTCAGAACTTCGATCAGGTAAATGCAGAATTGGATCAAAAAATTGAATTGATCATTACTGACATGGGTCTTAACTAAAATAAACCCGCTTGATTTACAATAACAATGATTTCATCCTTTAAAAATTCAAGAATTTACTAATATAAAAATTAAATTATTTTCTATATTGTCTTCTTGCATTGCAAAACCAACCGAGCCTAAATGAATTATTACCAACAGGAAATTGACGATATATACCAGGAATTTAAAACCAGTGAAAAGGGCCTATCTCAATCTGAAGCAGAAGAAAGACTTGAAAGGGATGGTCTCAATGAATTGCAAACGGAAACCAAGATCGATAAATTCAAGATCTTCATAAGTCAATTCCAATCGTTTATTATATATATAATGCTATTTGCAGTATTACTTTCATTACTGCTGCAAGAGTATGTTGATGCCAGTGTAATCCTAACCATTCTGGTGGCCAACGCATTAATCGGTTATAATCAAGAGTTGGGTGCTGCAAAATCTTTAGAAGCGCTCAAAAAACTCAATTTTATTAAAGCCAAAGTTTTCAGGGATGGCGTTCTGGTAGAAATGGAATCCAAATACCTGGTCAATGGAGATATAATTTCTTTGAGTTCCGGAGATAAAGTACCTGCCGATTCACGGATAATCATAGCATCTAAATTGAAATTGGAAGAGGCGGCCCTGACCGGAGAAAGTTTGCCGGTGGAGAAAAACAATATGCCTATAAAAGATGAAGTGCAGATTGGGGACCAGCTCAATATGTTGTTTTCAACCACCACAGTATTAGAGGGTTCTGCCAAAGCCATAGTGTCATACACTGGTATGGATACCGAAATAGGGAAAATTACCGAACTAGTGATAAGCGCCGAGGAACAACAAACTCCCCTGCAAATACGTTTGGATGATTTCGGTCAAAAATTGGGATATGCAGTAGTAGTGATCTGTATTATCGTACTCATTGTAATGGGGCTCAAAGAATTTCTAGCCAGTGGTATTACTAAAGGGGTTATGCTGGATGTCTTGTTGGTATCTGTAGCGTTGGCAGTGGCAGCAGTTCCTTCCGGACTGCCTGCAGTGGTTACCATTGCCTTGAGCGTTGGTGTTAAAAAATTGCTCAAACAGAAAGCATTGGTAAGAAAATTGTCTTCAGTGGAAACATTAGGTTCCTGCAATGTCATATGCTCTGACAAAACTGGTACTCTCACCCAGAATGAAATGACGGTAACAAAGGTATGGACCTTTGATGCTGAGGCAGATGTAGGGGGTGTGGGATACCTTCCCGAAGGAGAAATATCCAACCAAGTGCCTTCTATGATATTTCAGATTGGTAAGTATTGCAATAATTCCTCTGTATATCAAAAGGAGCAAGCTTGGCAAATTACCGGCAATCCAACCGAAGCCGCTTTGCTGGTAACTGCCACCAAAGCAAAAATCTCGGAGAATAATATAGAGCGGGTGGATGAACTTCCCTTTGATTCATCCCGGAAATTAATGAGTGTATTGGTCAATAATGACAATCACTTAAAGGTGTTTACAAAAGGAGCGCCTGATCAGGTTTTGGCGGCAAGTACCTATATATATAAGGATGGGAAAAAAATCGCTTTGACAGAAGAGTTCAAAAATCAAATAACTGATAAAATTCATGATTTTTCATCACAGGCACTTAGAGTATTAGCTTTTGCTTATAAAGATGCTAGTAGTAAATCAGACTTTACTGAAGATCATCTGACCTTTGTGGGATTACAGGCCATGATCGACCCCCCCAGGCCAGACGTGGTAGAATCCATCAAACGAACCAAAGAAGCAGGGATGAGGGTGATCATGATCACCGGCGATTATAAAGACACCGCCAAAGCCATTGGAGAAAACATAGGTATTACGGGAGAGATATTGACCGGAGTCGAGGTGGATAAAATGAGTGACGAAGAAATAGAAATGCACCTGGCCAACGGAACTAACATATTTGCCCGTGTAATTCCGGAGCATAAACAGAGGATCGTTTCGGCACTTCAGCGTCAGGGCCATATAGTGGCCATGACCGGTGATGGTGTAAATGATGCTCCAGCTTTGAAAAAGGCTAATATAGGGATTGCTGTGGGTTCTGGTACCGATGCAGCCAAAGAAGCTTCCGATCTTGTTTTGCTTGATGATTCATTCACCAACATTGTGAACGCTATTGAGGAAGGAAGGGGTATCTATGACAATATTCAGAAGGCCATTATGCACTTGCTTTCAGGAAATCTATCCGAAGTGTTGATCATTTTCATGTCCGCATTATTTGGCTGGAGTTTGCCATTGACAGCAGTAATGCTACTATGGATCAATCTGGTTACCGATGGCGCTCCGGCCTTAACCCTAGCGGTTGATCCCTATGGTGATGATATCATGCAAAGGAAACCCAAAAGTGGAGGGGAAGGAATTCTTCCCGGCCCCGAGCTCACCTTAATCACTACCATGGGTATGTATTCCACCATCATCGCCCTGATCTTGTTTTTAATTTATCGTGGGGACACGGACGAAAGCCTAATGTACGCCCAAACCACAGTTTTCAGTTTCGTAGTGGTTTCTGAGTTCGTGCTGTTATTAGTCTCCAGGGGGTTCTTCTCAGTTCCGCTTTTCACCAACATTTGGTTATGGACCTCTATAGTCTTCTGTATTTTCCTTCAGTTGGTTCTAATTTATACGCCAGCCAGGGGAATATTTGAACTGGCAGAACTTGAAAGCAATCACTTGATATCAATTTGTATAGCAGCATTTATTTTGTTCATCGTGTGTTATTTTACCATGAGGGTACTGAGAGCAAAAAAATTAGCTGTTGCCGATTAATGGTAGGATCAGTCAACGGCACATCCTTTAGTTGACCACCCAAAAATTAATTCCCTTATTTTTGGCCTGATTTGGAATTAGGTGTAGTAGTTTTGTCCAACTTTACTCCCAGCGGCTTTTACAACATCACAGCCTGGGAACACAGCATTCACTATCCACCTTTAAACCGCCTGCCACTCCAGGGTATACCGAGCTTTATCAGTCCCTTTAATAGGAACCATATCAGTGGAAAAAGGTCCTCCTTTTTGATCGATGATCATGGTACATTTACCCAAAAGATCATTTGGACTCCAAAGGTCATAATCCCATACTTCTAAGGTTAATGTTTCATGCGGAGTGATTCCTTCTAATTTGACATTAATGTCCACATCTCCCAAACCTACTCCAACATATTTTTTATCTGTGGGCCAGATTTTTTTTCCATTGAATTTGATGAATATTTCGTCTTGTTTGGTCTCGTCTGTGAAATAACAATTAAGTTTCAACAGGTGGCACGTGAGGGTATTGGTGTCCGGCATAATATTAGTGATTGGTTATCTATTTGAAAAAATAAATATATATTTAAATTAATTAATAATTAGAATCTATGATTTAAAAATAACTAAAAAATGACAAATTGCAGACTGAAAAATTACATCTAATTAAATGGTTACTTTTTAAGAACTTATTGTATTAAACATATGCAACAGGTCTTGCTTGTCCATTTTTTGATATTTCTGGAGTTTTTAAAAACAATCATTGCATCTTGGCTGTAGCAATAAATCTTGTTTTAATTATAGTCGGTTTCGTACTACTTATTAAGGGAGCCGACTTTCTTGTTAATGGAGCATCTTCACTCGGCAAAAAATTTAACATATCCGAATTAGCCATTGGATTAACAGTGGTGGCAATGGGTACCTCTGCCCCTGAATTAGTTGTAAACATCATCGCAGGATTAGGTGGGCATAATGATGCAGTATTTGGAAACATTATAGGCTCAAACATTTTCAATATGTTTCTGATCCTGGGAGTGGCAGGGACCATTTACCCGCTTTACGTTCAAAATGACACGGTCTGGAAGGAAATTCCATTTTCTCTTTTTGCTACACTGGCTTTTTATTTTATGGTAAATGATCAACTCTTTTTCGATGCTGAACTGAGCATCCTTAGTCAATGGGATGCAATCATACTTCTGGTTTTGTTTTTGAGCTTTTTGCTCTATGTGTTTTTGAATATGAAAGAAACCAGCGAGACAGAGATCGAGGACATGGAGGTGACATCCAATACAAAAACCACCTTGATGATCATGGGAGGTGTGATTGGATTGGTTTATGGAGGAGATTTAATTGTTGATAATGCAATTTCCGTGGCCCAGATTTTTCAGGTAAGTGAAAAACTTATTGGCCTTACCATACTTGCTGCGGGAACTTCTCTACCCGAGTTGGCAACTTCGGCGGTAGCAGCTTTTCAGAAAAAATCAGATATTGCCGTGGGCAATATAATTGGATCAAATATATTCAATGTCCTACTGGTTCTGGGTGTCAGTGCCCTTCTCCAGCCATTGACATATAATACAGTACTCAACACCGATCTGAATATTATGGTATTTGGCACTCTCCTATTATTCGCATTTATGTTCACCTTTAAGAGAAACAGGTTAGATCGGATTGAGTCCGGACTATACCTCACTGGATTTTTTGCTTATATGATCTTCGTATTTATTCGGGAGCAGGTGGCTATTTAGGATTTTGTAGATGGTAGGCTTTAGGATGGGTGAAGGTTCTTATTCCAATGTGAGATAAGGTGATTCCTATTCCCGAATGATTACGTCCCGACCAAGGCAATCGCGCGCTTACTCGGTCGCAACAATTCCAATACACGGTACCTGTATCCATTGAACGGAGAATTTTTTCCGCAATATCCTGATGATCGGTATATACCGATGCAGTCAATCCGTACTTGGTATCCTTCATTAACTCAACCGCCTCTTGGTCATTTTTAACCTTCTGGATACCAATTACAGGGCCAAATGATTCGTCTTTCATCACACTCATAGAGTGATTGACATCAACCAATACCGCAGGTTGGAAAAAATATCCTGTACCCGAAACGCGATGGCCTCCTTTTAATAATTGAGCACCTTTGGCTATAGCGTCTTTCACTTGTAAATCAAGGACATCCATTTGTTGCGGGCGGGTAAGGGGCCCTAGGTTTACTCCTGGTTTTTTAGGATCCCCCATTTCAATTTTATCTACTTCATTTAAAAACTCTTTCAAGAAATGGTCATAAACATTTCGATGCACGTACAGCCTTTCAACCGCACAGCAGCTTTGTCCATTGTTATAAAAAACCCCATCTGCAGCAGCTTGGGCCACTTTTTTTAAATCCTTGTTGTGCTCTGCCACATACAAGGGATCCTTTCCACCTAATTCCAATTGACATGGCACCATCTTGGATGCTACCTTTTGGTAAATGTACTTTCCGGTAGCATTCGATCCGGTAAAAAAATAACCATCCAAAGGTAGGTCTAATAACAATTCGCCTACATCGGCTCCCCCACGGGCTACTTGAAATACATTTTCAGATACTCCGGCCTTAAACAAAAGCTTTTGAATGTTTAAACCAGTTAGAAGAGAATATTCGGAAGGCTTATAAAAAACCGCATTCCCAGCAATTAATGCAGGAATAAAAACATTTACCCCTACCAAATACGGATAATTCCAAGCCGAAATATTGGCCACAATTCCCAAAGGTTCGTAACTGATCTTTTCATTTAACCGGGCTGATCGATGCACCCATTCATCTTCAAGATACTGAGGAGATTTATCAATAAAAAATTGAATTCTTTGACTAGCTCCAATAATTTCTGAACGGGATTGTGCCAAAGGTTTTCCCACCTCGTTGGTAAGAATATCAGCCGAGGATTCTATTTCATCAATTAACAACTGATGAAATTTTCGGATACAAGAAATTCTTTCTTGAATACTTTTATTGCTCCATTCAATAAAACCGCGTTGTAGTAAATCAAATTTATGAAAGATCTGATTTTGGTCATCAACCTCAATTTGAGTAATTATCTCTTCGGTTGCAGGATTAATAATTTCCACAGTGTAAAATTTCTAATCTTTACAATAACTCAAAAAATGGCTATAGATAGCCTCTCCACTTATCAGTTGTCCATCATAGTTATAAAAAAACTCCGGATGCCATTGAATCCCCAACACCTTACCTTCCAAATCTCCCTTCCATTGGAAAGCTTCTATCATACCATCTTCCTCGCAGTAAGCCAATACTTCCAAATCACTACCCAATTCCTTTATTCCTTGATGGTGAACAGAATTTACTTTCTTTTCTTTTTGTCCAGGATGTAATCGCTCCAATAAACCATTCTTGGTGAATTCGACAGTATGGATCAATTGATCATATAGATCTGAATCTCGATGCTGGATAGCATTATCGTGGAAAGTATCAATATCTTGAATCAAGGTCCCTCCAAAATATACATTCAACAATTGGAATCCCCTGCAAATACCCAATACCGGTTTATGATGATTGATGGCGTAATCGAGTATTCTCAATTCGTATGCATCACGGTATCGATCGCCGTGCCACTTTTCCCGATGCAATGGTGACTCTCCGTAACTTTCTGGTGCAATGTCAGCCCCCCCCTGGAAAACAAAACCATCCATTTCTGAAATAAAATCCACTAAAACATCCTCATCTACATCAGGTATCAACACCGGAAACACCTGTTTTTTAGTAAGATATTTGGCCATATCATTTTCTAAATAACACAAAGTCTTTTTAGAAAATACCTCTCGATCAGGATCAGGATAGAGAAAACATGAAGAGACACCTATTTTGATCATTATATTGCTTCCGAATAAAGGTCAATAAAATCCTGTTTGGTAGCAGGACGGTGGTTGTCGGGAAGACAGAAATCATCGACTGCAAGTTCCGACAAA
>JAPUIM010000092.1 GCA_027297025.1 Bacteroidota bacterium
TATTTTCCAGGAAAAACCTTATGATCTTATTTAACATTATTTGAAAACTTTTATTGATGCACCGAATGCAAACACATTGAGTTTAGAACATAACCTATGAGTTATGTCTAATAAAAAATTTAAATAATGCTAGATTACAAAAGGAAAGATTGCACCTGGATAGTCAAATCCTGGGCAATCAAGGGAGCATGATAGGGTTGATAGTTGGTAGGTTTCGATACTGTTGAAATCGATATTTGAACAAGTAGATGACTTAAAAACGAAGTGGGCAGGTTGTTATCTAAATTTACTAATAGTTGAGTAGTACTTTCGAAATCATCGGCTTTAAATTCCTGTGATTGGTTCTTGCAACAGTCTTTTTGGTGATTTTCAGGTTTTTGATGCAAAGGGCAGGATGGGACTGTTTGCTGACGAGTTTGGCAGGATTTGGCTTCTTTGAATAAAGCAGAAGCTTTTAATTCGCCTTTGCAATAGTGTTGGTTGACCACAAATCCGGTGGAAGCAACCAATACCAAAAGGCCTAATATCAAACTTCCTATTTTCTGTAAAAACTTCATTCTAATTCATCTCATGTAAACCCATGTGATATACGGCTTAGGTGATTATTAGTTATCAATGCAATGAGATTGTAATTTTTTCATGCTGTTAACTTGGCAAAGTAGGCTCCGGTGCTAATTAACCTCCAACCAAAGTATGGATCGAAAACTTTTAGGATCGGAACCAAAAATAGTTAATATTTGGGCTGCTTTTGCAGATACCAGCCAACCAGTCGGAATAGATACTTTAATTTAAAACAGATAATTGATTGAGGATCAGTTTGTTTTTAGTTAATAAAATTTCGATATTTTCACCCGAAAAGGGTTACATTCTTCTTTATTAACGTATCAATATCATACAATTTCACAAAATCTCATCACAACTACTTAAATATTGAGCTATGATCTGGTCAGGAAAAGGCGCTTTAGTACCGGTAATATTTGCTATATGTTTTGTGTCCCTTACTTTCATTTTGGGCAGTCCTGAAACAATCTTTACTACCTGGAGCTTGATCTTGGGTCCTTGTCTATTAATAACAGCCATATTTTCCTGGTGGATGGGAAAAAAATGGAACAAACCCGAAGTATTGGTGATAGTTGAAGAAAATAAACGAAAAGAATACACCCTAATCCCTAATCACTCCTTTTGCTGGATCAGGATGGAACATTGGGGAGCCGTTTTAGGTGCCATTGGCATCCTGGTTATGGTTACCCAGTTTGTATAAGCACTTCTAATACTATTTGAATAACTCCCCAAGTATTACTATAGCCGGGCTTTACCGGATTTACTTGTGAATTACCTATAGGTGATTTAAGCGAGAGGTTTCTAAAAACTCATCAACTGATCTGCACCAGTTGATTGGAGCATACCATTTCAGAATATCTAGCTGGAGGAATATTTCAAAATTTTTTAGGGGTCTGTCTTTATTTTCCTGTCTTAATCAAAATCAACAGGAAAATCATGAGATCTAAATTTTTACTTACCAGTTTCTTATTTCTCACATTTTTTTATCAGGCTTATTCACAAAATAGGGTTGACCGCCCTTTACAAGTCCAGGCTAATTTATCCGGTGTTTTTCTCAAAACAGTAGGACCTTCTTTGGCGGATTCAGAAGTAGATGATCTTCAGGTGCAAAATTGGGGCTGGCCGGGATTAAGTCTAGGGTATCACTTGAATAGGGCCATCTATTTAGGTTATTCCTTTCAGCCCAACAGGAATCTGATATTAAAAGAATCCTGGGGATTTACCACCGAAGTGAAAGATGGAAACATCACAGTTGACCATAACAGTGGGGCCTTTCACAATTTTGACCTGAGGATCAGTCCTTTTAAAAAATTGGGATTGTTTGGTGCCGTTTCCTATACACACATTACTGACGCCGATTATTCCATGGAGTTCCGTAGAACCAGTTCCACAATGCTCATCGGAAATAACAGCTATGATACCGACATGGATGTGCAATGGAACTTCAAATCACTGAGTACACTAGCTATGGGATTGGGATATACCTGGATCCACAAATCCGGCCTTTCATTTACCATGGCGATACAAGTTCCCCTTGCTTCCGGTGATTTTTATGAGAATATAAAGTTCGTCCCGGTAAATGCCAATGAAATGATAAGCAGTCAGGACCTGGAATTAGCAGAAGAAAGGCTACAGGATGAAATGTTTTTTTACCCGGTACAGTTGTCTCTAAATGTCGGATACAACTTTGCTAGATTCTAAAGGTTCTTTTGTATAAGCCGTTTGATGGAAACTTGAATTCAAGCAAAAATCAATTGATAGCGTATAAATATGAGAATCATCAAATTTGGTGTAATGACCTTAGTATGACCGGCCAAATTTTTATATTCAAAGTGGGTATAAAAGTTATCAAAAGGATTTGCCATTTGATGTTTTCCATTTACTTTTGCCGGCTTATATTAAATTTATTATGAAAGAAGGTAAAGTAAAATTTTTTAACGAATCAAAAGGATATGGATTCATTAAAGACAATGATTCTGAAAATGAGTATTTTGTTCACGTCTCAGGTTTGATAGATGAAGTGAGACAAGATGATTCCGTGACTTTCCAAGTTAAAGAGGGAAAGAAAGGATTGAATGCCGTTGATGTAAAGTTGGCCTAAACCATAAAACTTTAAACCAAGGTATGTGCAAGAGCTCTCCCCCTGAGGGCTCTTTTTTATTGCTTAGTGTCGAGTGTAAGTCGCAGATTTTTTTTGCTCAGACAAAGCGAAAAAAATATGCGAATAGCCATGTAAATATTTTTTAATGCAGTATGAGTAAAAAAGATTAAGATTTGGCTCGGCTAAAGCATGCTTGACATGACACTAGGATGCAATGGATTGTTTTAAGGGTTGGCTGGCCTCTTGCTTTTTTAAATAAGCATTTTGATCGTGATACATAGCTCCTTCAGGTAACCATTCCAACATAGGCCCCAGATCTTTTCGGATCATGTTGATATAGAATTCCGGTAATATGGTGGTTTCTCCCTCAAAATACGCTCTAAAGGCTTTATCTTGTTTGAGGTTTTTGAGGACCTTTCGAAAATATCCAAGCCTGCCAAAACCCTCAGCCGAAACGGCCCTCATCAAATTCATCAATTTGCCAATTGGGTGGGGATCGGCTCTAAATCTTCTGCCAATACTGCGCCAGGAAAAAGTGTATGCTGCCAGGTCAACTACATTTTCATAAAATTCAATCCATTCGTAATTTTTGGGTTTTAAATTCATGGCCAAAAAGTTATTGAGGAATGAATGGGGGAAAGGTAGCACCCTGTTCTCTTGTTGATAACTTAAATTAAGCGGGGCCGCTTCCCCAAACGCAGTTAATAATGAGTAACCTGGAAAGGCTCCTGGAGAAAGGTCTACAAAACGTTTCGTCAACTCAAATGGCTCTTTACCTTCATCACCATCCAGTCCCAGCACAAAATTGGTTTGAATATAAGGTATGTACTGGGTGATCATATTGACATGCTCTGAAATTTGTTTCATTTTTTCCTCACCCTGTATGTGCATTGCCTTGGATTTATTCCCCATTTCATACCAGGATTCTATTCCCGGCAAAACGGCTATAATGCCATTATGTTTGAACCGCTTAAGATTGGATTCGGAAAGAATAGATAAGCTGCTTTCCACTATCGACCATACGCTTCCCGGTTTGGCAATCGATTCCATGGCTTCCATGTAATCGTTGAACCGGATGCCAAAATTGGGATCGTGCCAGGCCACCCAAGGCCTTTTATATTTTGTCAACAAGAACTTGAGATCTTCCTTAATAATGTCAAAATCAAGCGGCTGATAAGGGACGGTGGAGTCAATACAAAATGAACAGGTGTAAGGACACCCCATACTCCCGATCATGGGTACGATTTTTAATAAAGGCGATTTTTTAAGGGTAGGTTCAATGAATTTCCATCTTTCTGCCACTCCAGGTAGACCTTCCGGTTGTTTTGTTCCCGATAGCTGAACCCCAAGAGGTTTGTGGGGGGAACACTCCCTTAATACCTCGGAAATTAAATCCTTATCTGTAAATCCTAAAACATAATCAAAATATTTTGCCGAATCTTCGGGATAACATCGGGCATGTGGCCCGCCTAAAACCGTTACCACACCTTGACTTCGGTATAGATTGCTGAGGGAGTATGCCATTAACGCTGCCTCGGTAAACGAACAGATAAATACCAGATCGATATCCTTAGGCAGTTCCTTGGAAATATTTTCTAACCCGGTGTACACTGCAAATTTTACTTCATGACCCTCTTGTTCACACCAGGTGGCTACTACCTGGGGCATGATACTGGCCAGATTGGCATGCATGATTTTGGCGTACAAAGAATTGGTAGGCCCTTTGTGGATGAGATCAATTATTCCTATTTTAAGTTTAGGCATAGGTTTTTATTTTCTATAGTAAGTCCTTTTCATACCGCTTTTAAAAATCAAAAACTGGGATTGGTAAAAGGAGTAAAAAGGTGTGACAATGAATGAATGAATGGTGGTTGCAAAGTAACGAATTAAAGCATTGAGAAACAAATATGGAATATCACAAATGAAATGGTAGACAAGAGAATGATGAACATGAAACTATAAAAATTTCAATATTGGCTTATTGACAACTTATCGGGTATCTCAATTGGGAAAGGATTTATTCTCAGAACCTTGCAACTTCCGAGGACGTGAAATGATCAATATCATCTGTTACCATTGGTAGTACTATCTTTATGAACTTAAATTTTGGATCAAAAAATATCAAAATGATCAAATCCTATACATTTCAAACTCGTTGGGCTGATATGGACCCCAACGGGCATTTGCGACATACCGCCTATAACGACTACGCTGCCCAAGTGAGAATCAATTTTTTGGATGAATTTGATCTTCCCATTCACAAGCTCCTACAGATGGGGATTGGACCGATCTTATTCAGAGAGGACACGCGATTTTTTAAAGAGATCCGGCTAAATGAATCCATTACCATTAATTGCCGGTTAATGGCGGTCAAAAAGGACGGGGTCCGTTGGCATTTTTTTCACGAATTTTTCAAAAAGGATGATGAATTGGCTGCTACGATTTTGGTAGAGGGTGCATGGCTCGATCTGGCCAAGCGAAAATTGGGGACATTACCTAAAGAAATGGTGGAAAGCATGATGGAAAAAATGCCAAGAACCGAAGATTTTCATTGGTTGTAAAACCTTAGGAACTATTACCGGTTCGATTCCTTTTTATATTTATGAAGATTTTCCGGGTTTCCGAACGTCAATAATAATGCTTGTCGAAATGAGGTGGCTTTAGCCACATCCCTGAAGATGTCTATCCATTCGTGGAAATTGAGGTATAAAGGATTGTAAGAGGAAATTTGCTTGGTAATACCGTATTTGGCCTGCTCCTGTTCCGGGACGAAGGTGCCAAACATGCGGTCCCAGATTATAAATGTTGATCCGTAATTTCTATTGATATATTTTCCATTGGTGGCATGATGAACACGGTGGTGCGAGGGAGTTGTAAAAATATACTCAATAGGTCTGGGCAATTTTCTAATGTACTCGGTGTGAATCCAGAATTGGTACAGCACTTCTATCTGATGACAAATGAAAAATACGATAGGATCGAAACCTACCAGAGCTGCGGGAATAAAGAAAATCACTTTTACGTGTTGTGTCCAACCCAATCTGAAGGAAACAGACCAGTTGTATTTTACCGAAGAATGATGGGTGACGTGTGTAGCCCAAAGAATGCGCACTTCATGGGCCCATCGGTGCGCCCAGTATCTGCAAAAATCGATGGCTATCAGGCACAATGGGTAGGACCACCACTCAGCTGGAATTTGCCAGGGAACCAGAAAAATACAAAATAATATAAGACCAAAAGTAGCCACCTTAATAAAAGCCGTGATGATCAAGTTTCCTATGCCGACTCCTGCAGCAGCCAGGGTGTCGAAGCCATCATATATATCTCGTTTCTGATAAGTTGAGATCAACCATTCCAGGAATACCAGTGTGAACATTACGGGAATTGCCCAAATTATTATGTTGGGTGTCTGTATGGTATCGATGTAGGCTGAAGTGAAATAATCGGAAAAATGTTCTGGTTTTGTAATCATGCAGCAATGATACAAAAATTTTATTCAGCTTTCATTCAGAAATGATGAAGATGAATGATAAAAGGACTAAAGAGAAGTGGATAATAGGATGAGTATAAAGAGGCATTTAAAGCCACCAAAGAAAAAATATCATTCATCAAACTGACCCACCTGATCCAGGAAAATGAGTTCCACCAGATCAAATGATAAAAAAATAACTAATGGAGATCCTCATATCCATAGTTAAGTTAAATAATTCCCCTTTCTTCCTTAAGTTCATTAAAATTAATAAATTTCAATCCTATTATTGTTTAGGATATGATGATATTTATAAATATAGGATTACAGCCATTGGAGGTCATTAAACCAATAAATCACCCAAACAAATGAGAATTAAAGTCGAAAGAAAACCCAACCGCTTTTATCCCGATAGCACTAGAACCATACTCCGCTTTTTTAATTATGGAGATAAAAGGGCCAAGGATTTAATCAAGAGAGTCATAG
>JAPUIM010000093.1 GCA_027297025.1 Bacteroidota bacterium
TTGAAATTTCTGAGGGTATCAGTGTGACTGTCTCTGATCAAGTAGTTACGGTCAAAGGGCCAAAAGGAGAGTTGAGTCAGAAAATTGATAAGGACATAAAAGTAAAGTTGAAGGATAATCTGGTGTTGGTTGAAAGGCCAACTGATCAAAAACGGCATAAATCCATGCATGGTCTTTACCGCTCCTTGATCAATAATATGGTATTGGGTGTAAGAGAAGGATATACCAAAGAATTGGAGTTGGTTGGAGTGGGGTACAAGGCAACTACCCAGGGAAACATTTTGGAATTGAGTGTAGGACATTCACATAATATATTAATGTCCATTCCCCCAGAGTTATCGGTGAAAGCAGAAACTCTAAAAGGGAAAAACCCCAAAATTACTCTTGTGGGTATTGACAAACAATTAATCGGACAAGTTGCTGCAAAAATTAAATCGTTAAGAAAAGTGGAACCTTATAAGGGTAAGGGTATTCGATATGTCGGAGAAAGGGTACGTAGAAAAGCGGGTAAAACTGTTGCTGTTAAATAAAAGCAATTTGTCATGGCTATTCAGAAATACGAAAGGCGATTAAAGATTAGGAAAGGTATCCGAAAAAAGGTAAAGGGTACCGCTCAGAGGCCCAGATTGTCTGTTTTTAGAAGTAATCGAGGTATTTATGCCCAAATCATCAATGATGAAGAGGGCCATACGTTAATTTCTGCGTCTTCTCCGGAAATTGGTGCTAAGAACCTCGATATCGAAATATCCAAAAATGTGGGTAAAAAACTTGCTGAAAAAGCAACAGCAAAAGGTATTGAAAGAGTAGTTTTTGACCGGGGAGGCTATATATATCATGGAAAAGTAAAAGCTTTGGCAGAAGGTGCCAAAGAAGGAGGATTAAAATTCTAATAATATGTCTCAAGTAAATATAAAATCTGTCAAAGCCAGCGAGATCGACCTACATGAAAAAGTAGTGACCATCAAAAGAGTGGCAAAAGTTGTTAAGGGAGGTAGACGGTTTAGTTTTTCTGCTGTGGTTGTTGTAGGCGACGGCAATGGTGTTGTTGGGTATGGGTTGGGCAAAGCTAACGAAGTCACCGACGCTATCACTAAGGGTATTGATGATGCTAAAAAGAATCTTGTGAAGGTACCGGTATTAAATGGAACAGTACCTCATGAGGTTATCGGTAAATATGGTGGAGGGTTGATCTTATTAAAACCTGCGGCACCAGGTACAGGAATAATTGCCGGTGGTGCCATGCGTGCAGTATTGGAGAGTGCTGGAGTACATAACGTTTTGGCCAAGTCCAAGGGTTCTTCAAATCCTCATAACCTGGTGAAAGCTACTTTCAATGCACTTTTGAAATTGAGGGATCCTTATACGGTGGCCCAACAAAGGGGTATATCATTATCAGAAGTTTTTAATGGTTAGGAAAATGGCGAAGGTTAGAATTACTCAAACACGAAGCACTAAATCGCGACCCAGGAAACAAAAGTTGACTATAAAGGCCTTGAAATTGGGAAGGATAAATAAAAGTGTAGAAGTAGAAAAAACCCCGCAAATTGAAGGGATGATAAATAAAGTAAGTCATTTGGTAACCGTAACTGAAATATAGCAATGCGTTTACATACTTTAAAACCTGCAAAAGGTTCGGTAAGAAAAAATAAGCGAATTGGCAGGGGCCAAGGATCAGGTAGAGGAGGCACCTCAACCAAAGGCCATAATGGAGCCCAGTCAAGGTCAGGATATTCCAAACAACTGGGCTTCGAAGGTGGTCAGATGCCCCTGCAAAGAAGAGTACCAAAGTTTGGATTTACCAGTCCAAACCGGATTGAGGTAAAGCCCGTAAATCTTGATCGATTGCAAATATTATTGGATAACCATAAGACCAAAACCATAAATCCCGATTTTCTAATTGAAAAAGGAGTGATCAAGAAAAAGGATATAGTGAAAATATTAGGTGAAGGGGAGTTAAAAACCAAAGTCGATATAACTGCACATGCATTTTCCAAAACAGCCGTTGAAGCCATTGAAAAGTTAGGTGGGAAAGTTACCACCATTGTTATATGAGGAAATTTTTTGAGACCATAAGGAACATATTTTCCATTGAGGATCTAAGGATCAGAATAATCAACACCTTGGGTTTTTTGGTGATTTTTCGATTGGGCTCATTTGTGGTTTTACCCGGGGTGGATCCCTCTAAGCTCAGTGAGGATCAACCTGGTATATTCGGATTATTAGATACCTTTTTGGGGGGAGCATTTAGCAATGCTTCCATATTTGGTCTGGGCATTATGCCCTACATATCCGCGTCAATTATTTTGCAGCTACTCACAGTAGCTGTTCCTTATTTCCAAAAATTACAAAAAGAAGGAGATTCCGGGAGGAAGAAAATCAGCCAAATTACCCGGGTCCTTACTATAGCCATCACTTTGTCACAGGGTACCGCCTATGTAACGGCTACAATTCCAGCCGAGGCTGTTTTAGTGGATCGTACGTTTTTTACATTTTCTTCTATCATAATTTTAACCGCAGGAACCATTTTCTGCATGTGGTTAGGGGAGAAAATTACCGATAAGGGAATAGGAAATGGAATTTCTATGTTGATCATGATTGGGATTATTTCGAGATTCCCGGGAGCCATTGTGGCGGAAGGGTTGTCCAAAGGTCTGGAAGGGGCTCTATTATTTGTACTTGAAATTGTGGCTCTGTTCTTTGTGGTAATGGGGGTAGTGATGCTTACTCAGGCGGTTCGCCGTATACCCGTACAATATGCAAAACAAGTAATTGGTAATAAGGTATACGGGGGACAAAGACAATATATTCCTCTGAGGGTCAATTCCGCTGGTGTAATGCCAATAATTTTCGCCCAATCATTAATGTTTTTGCCAGCAATGTTAGCTGGATTATGGGCTGATTCCAGCGATCTCGCTGCCTCAATTGGTCAAACATTTAGCGATTTTACTTCATGGCAATACACCTTGTTGTTTGCAATATTGATCATCTTATTTACTTTTTTCTATACTGCAATTACGGTTAATCCCAACCAGATTGCTGATGACATGAAAAGAAATGGGGGTTTCATTCCTGGAATAAAACCAGGAAGACAAACTTCTGAATTTATTGATACGGTATTAACCAGAATTACCTTGCCCGGTTCTATGGCATTAGCGTTGGTTGCTGTACTTCCTGCTTTTGCCAATATTGTCGGGGTAGGAAATCAGTTTTCCGCATTTTATGGAGGAACCTCATTATTGATTATGGTGGGTGTAATTCTGGATACCTTGCAACAGATTGAAGGTTATTTATTAATGCGTCATTATGAAGGAATGATGAAATCTGGCAGGGTGAAAGGTCGTTCTCAAGCAGTAGTAGCTTGAAAGATTTGATGGGAATGATCTATTATAAAACTGATGATGAGATAAATCTTATAAAAGAAAGTGCGGAGATATTAAGTAGGGCCCATGGCGAAGTTGCCAAAAGGATTGAAGTAGGAGTGAAGACCAAAACACTTGATAAGATCGCCGAGGAATATATAAAAAAACATAAGGGTAGCCCATCTTTTAAAGGATATAATGGGTTCCCGTTTGCGCTTTGTATATCAGTCAATGAAAATGTAGTTCATGGCTTTCCCAGCGATTACGAACTGAAGGAGGGAGATATTATCTCTATTGATTGTGGCGTTCTTTTAAACGGTTATCATAGCGACTGCGCTTACACCTATCCTATAGGAGAGGTAGATGATGAAGTGAGACAATTGTTGAAAATTACCAAGGAGTCGCTCTATTTGGCAATAGATCAGGCGTCGGCGGGAAACAGAACCGGTGATATCGGGTTTAGCGTTCAAAATTATGTTGAACCCTTTGGCTATTCAGTGGTGCGGGAGTTAGTTGGACATGGCATTGGCAAACATTTACATGAACCGCCAGAGATACCGAACTATGGGAAACGGGGTAAAGGTACTCAATTGAGGGATGGGCTGGTTATTGCTATCGAACCTATGATAAACTTGGGTAAAAGAAACATTACTCAGGAGAATGATGGGTGGACCATAAGAACGGTAGATCGTAGGCCATCAGCTCATTTTGAGCACACGGTGGCAGTTAGAAAAGGACTGACGGAAATATTGACCACTCATAAGTATATAGAGGAAGCATTTAATAATTGATATGGTTAAACAGGCATCTATTGAGCAAGACGGAACAATCACTGAAGCTTTGTCCAACGCAATGTTTAGGGTTGAATTGGAAAATGGTCATCAGGTTATTGCTCATATTTCTGGAAAAATGAGAATGCATTATATCAAAATATTACCTGGAGATAAGGTAAAACTGGAGATGTCTCCTTATGATTTAACCAAGGGAAGAATTGTTTACCGTTATAAATAAACTGTCATGAAAGTAAGAGCGTCAGTTAAAAAAAGAAGCAGCGATTGTAAGTTGATAAGGAGAAAGGGAAAGCTGTATGTGATAAACAAAAAGAATCCCAGGTTTAAGCAACGTCAAGGATAACCTTGCATAAAATTTAAAATAACATGGCTAGAATTTCAGGTGTTGATATTCCGGATAACAAACGAGGTGAGATAAGTCTTACCTATATCTACGGTATAGGCCGTAGATCCGCACAAATGATCTTGACCAAAGCTGGTGTTGATTGGAATAAAAAAGTAGGTGATTGGTCAGATGATGAGTCCAATGCAATTAGGAATGTGATCAGCGAAGAACTTAAAGTGGAAGGTGTATTGAAATCAGAAGTGCAGCTTAGCATAAAAAGATTACTGGATATAGGCTGTTACCGTGGATTAAGACATAGGAAAGGGTTGCCGGTTCGAGGTCAGAGAACTAAGAATAACGCTAGAACTAGAAAAGGAAAACGTAAAACTGTAGCTAACAAAAAGACAGCACTCAAGTAGTTGACCTTTTTTTAAAGTGATCTTAAAACAAGTAGAATAAATTATGGCGCAAAAGAGAAAAGATAAAGCAAAGAAACGAGTTGTCATAGTAGAGGCAATTGGCCAGGCGCATATTAGAGCCTCCTTTAATAATATCATCATCTCCATGACCAACACCTCTGGCCAAGTTATATCATGGGCTTCTGCTGGGAAAATGGGCTTTAAAGGGTCAAAAAAGAACACCCCATATGCTGCACAACAAGCGGCATCTGATTGTGCTCAAAAGGCTTACGATCTAGGGCTTAGAAAAGTGGAAGTTTTTGTAAAGGGACCGGGTGCCGGACGGGAATCAGCTATTAGAACTATTCAGAATATTGGCATTGAGGTTGCTGCAATTAGAGATGTTACCCCTCTGCCACACAATGGATGCCGTCCTCCTAAACGCAGAAGAGTATAATTGATCCATAGATATAAACACATAAAAAAGTAATGGCAAGATATACAGGTCCTAAAACAAAAATTTCAAGGCGATTTGGAGAACCTATTTTTGGCTATAGCAAGGCGTTACAGAAAAAGGCTTATCCTCCAGGACACCATGGCAGAGGAAGACGGAGAAAACAATCTGAATATGCCGTACAGCTCATGGAAAAGCAAAAGGCGAAATATATCTATGGTGTTTTGGAAAGACAATTTGCCAATCTATTCCATAAAGCTAGTAGGAAACACGGGATCACCGGTGAAATTTTGCTTCAAATGCTTGAATCCAGGTTGGACAATACCGTTTACCGACTGGGTATTGCTCCTACCAGAAGAGCAGCAAGACAATTGGTATCGCATCAACATATAACCGTTAATGATAGAGTGGTCAATATTCCTTCATTTTCTTTACGCAATGGAGATTTGATAGGTATTAGGGAAAAATCAAAATCTTTGGAAGCGATAACCAATAGTTTAGCGGAAAGGGCTATTAAAAAGTTCTCTTGGCTGGAATGGGATGGCAGCGAGTTCGTAGGAAAATATCTGAATCCTCCCCGGAGGGATGAGATACCAGAAAATATCAAAGAACAATTAATCGTTGAGCTCTATTCTAAATAAGAAAACTTGTTGGCTCAAAAATATACAATTTAAAATCATAATAAGGACATGTCAATATTAGCATTTCAAATGCCGGAAAAGGTGGTAATGGAAAAAGCAGATGATTTCCACGGCCTTTTCACATTTAAACCCTTGGAAAAGGGTTATGGGGTCACCATAGGTAATGGATTGAGGAGGATCTTATTATCCTCTTTAGAGGGATATGCCATCACCGGAATTAAGGTACCAGGAGTTTTACATGAATTTTCCACTATAAAAGGAGTTGTTGAAGATGTTTCCGAGATGATCCTCAACTTCAAAATGGTGCGTTTTAATAAAATCTCTGATATGG
>JAPUIM010000094.1 GCA_027297025.1 Bacteroidota bacterium
TCGTAACGGTCCATGTGTATTCTGAATATATGATCCGAATCTTCATGGAACCTGTCGTAGCTTAATTCCTGGAATACATACAACGAAATAATCAAACAACTGACCATTCCAATTACTAATCCCGTAAGGTTAATTGTACCATAAACCTTATTCTTTAAAAAATTTCTGAGGGCGACCTTAACATTATTCTGAAGCATCATGATATGCATTAAAATAGGATTTCCGGAATTAGGGAATTCCTGCTTCAATATTTCCGGTTTATAGTTTTTGATTCTGCTTTTAGCAAAATACATTTCCTTCCCAACCTCTTCTCTTGAACCAAATGAAGTAATCGCTTTTTTGAAAGCTTTCTCTTCAGAATTACCCAGATGGATCTCGCTATCAATTTCGTCCCTTATGTGGTCTTCAATTTCTGCAATATCCCCATCTTCAAACGAAGAATATTTACGCAATTCATTCAACCATTGTTTGATAGAGTTTTTCAGATTAAACATTTAAGTTGTTGGTTTTAAACCCCAGAGATTTTTTAATATTGAATGAAGACTTATCCAGTCTTCCCGTTCGACATGCAGTTCCTTCTTACCTGCCTCTGTAATGGAATAATACTTTCTTCTCCTATCTGATGTCGTTATTATCCACTCTGAAGAAATAAACCCATCTTTTTCCAGGCGATGGAGTACAGGGTATAACATACCATCTGACCACTGCAATTGACCATCCGATATCTTTTTTACTTGTTGTATTATATTGTACCCGTAATTTTTCCCTTCGGATAATATGGTTAGAATCAACGGTTTGGTAGTAGCGGCCATTAAACCTTTTGAAGCCATAGTTACTTAATTTTACTCAGATAATCTATGTAAAGATAATTCTTATACGTAGAATATCAAGGTATGGTTTAAATTTTCAATAAAACTAAACCTATGAACAAGCTTTAAGAATGACCATGCGTTTAAATTTTACCATAATGGGAGGTTTTATGATGGTTAGAAATCAACAGCAACCGCCTCCATCATAAAAATAGGTAGAAGGGCTTACATGAATATCATCCCTACCTAAACTATCTAAGTTTCTGGCAGTCTTATCACAAACAGCCATGGGCTGATTGGGCATTAGCACATGCCCATTATTATCATCAAAATAGTCTTTCCTGCCAAAATAAATGGCCGTTCTGCCAGTAAAGATACATGGGCCATCCTCGGGAATAGGATCTTTGATGGCAGCTACTTCTACACTTTCAATATAAATGTTTTCCTTTATATTATATTTTTTTGATGGGAGTATGCGGTATGGCCTTCTCGCCCGGATCTCAATGGTGCCAAACCCAATATCAGTAAGCATGTTCACATAATCATTTAAAGGAATGGCCCCGCTTAGACAAATTGCACGCAATTTTTCATTTTCCCTAAGCTCATTAGGCATTTCCTGTTCGCAAATCGGATCAGACATTACCAGTTTCCCGTGGGGTTTTAGTACCCTGTACATCTCCTTTAATGCTTCGGTAAGGTCATCCTGTTTGAAAATATTGAAAAGGCAATTCTGGGCCGCAAGATCAACACTATGATCTTCAAGAGGCAGATTGAGGGCATCACCTTTCAAAAGATCAATAAAAGCTCCATCGAACCATGGATTTAAGGTTTCGGCTTTTGCAAAGTTTCCCCTGCTCGCTTCTAACATCTCCTCCACGGCATCTACACCAATTACTGCATGTTTATACCTACTGAAATAAGCAAACTGCAGCAACTCCATACCTCCACCAACACCCACGTATAAAATCCGAGGATTATTTGCCAGATCACGGGGATGAACAGTACTTCCACATCCATAATTCATTTCCAGCATTTTCTTGGGGATATTTAATCCAGGTAATTGCCAAACAGGGGTAGTGGTGCAGCACAATCCGATGTCAGGATTTATTGCTGCTTCTTTATATATTTCTTTTGTGGTTTCAAGGTACATTTTTCGTTGTTGGTTTATCTTTTGTCAGTGTTAATGTCTAAATATTGTTGCTCTTTGGTTTTGTCATTAGGTCATTAGTGATTGGGTCATTATTACTTATTACTCAATACTCAATACTCAAATACTACTTAAGTAGTGGCACCTCCACAGCTAGAACCGGCCCCGGCAGTACAACCGTAACAATGTTGATTAACAACTATTTCTCTATAGTTGAGCCTACCAAGGTCAAAATCCCTGAGGTGTTTCGGTAAATTACCTTTCACTTTTAAATCCAGCATTTGATTAAAATCACAATCATAGATATAGCCATCCCAACTTATGGAGAGGGTATTTTTACACATTAAACCGTCTATTGCCTCTGGGTTGAACGCGTTACTAAGTTCATCCATATATTGTTGGTAGTTATCGCTAACCATTAAATAATTTAGGAACCTGCTAATAGGAAGGTTCGTAATTGCATACAGTGAATTAAAACTAATGTTATAATTATCCCATAATCTTGTTTTAAACTCAACTTCCAGGTGCTCCTGATTATCAGGCAGGAAAGCCCCGGTTGGATTATAGACAAGATTCAGGATAAGCCCGCTTTTATCGATACCATAGCCCACAGCATTGAGCATTTTTAGTGCCCTGATCGATTTTTCGAAAACCCCTTTACCGCGCTGACTATCAGTGCGTCGTGCAGAAAAGTAGGGTAGGGAGGATATGACTTCAATGTTGTACTTCTTGAAAAACTCCGGGAGGTCATGATATTTAGGATTGGCAACAATAATTGTAAGATTGCATCTCACCATGATCGCTCTACCAAGTTTATGCAATTCTTCCACAAACCAGCGGAAGTGCGGATTTAACTCCGGGGCGCCACCTGTAATGTCTACCGTTTTGATGTCAGTATCCTTTAAGAC
>JAPUIM010000095.1 GCA_027297025.1 Bacteroidota bacterium
ATTTATTTCAGGAATAACTTCTATATGGCGTGCTGTGGCGAATCGAAGTATTTCTTTGTAATCTTCCCGGGAATAATATCCACTACCATAAGAATTATCAGGATCTGGCTCCGGGCCTGAACCATAGGCCGGTTGCAAATACCTTGCATCATCCAACGTATGACCTCGAAAACCTCCGATTTCGGTTAACTCCGGCAACTCCTCAATTTCAATTCTCCAGGCTTCGTCTTCTGTAAGATGTAGATGTAATTTGTTCAACTTATAGAATGCCATTACATCCAGTAGTTTTAAGACTGTTTCTTTGGAGTTAAAATTTCGTGCGACATCGAGATGGAATCCTCTGTATCCGAAGGCCGGGCCATCCTTAATAATGGCAACATTTAATTCAAGTTTTTTCTTTGGAGTTTGATATGCTTCTACCGGGAGCATTGCCAAAAGACTTCTTGTTCCGTAAAACAATCCGGCAGCATCACCACCTTCGATCACAATCCCTTTTGGGGATATCGATAATACATAGCTCTCGGGATCATACTCCTCAACCACCCTTAGCAGTATTCGATCAGGCCCTGCCTCAGCCTCCTTGATAATTTCAACATCTTCCCCCAACAGTTCTTTTAAATCAGAAGCGAGCAATTTGGCTTCATCCTCCAGGTTAGTTGAATAATATACAGCATAGTCACTTGTAAGCACTATCACCTCGCTAGCCAATTCAATATTTGCAGGAGAGGGGATTACCCTTAAAAGTTTATTTTCATCCGTTAAATCGACATTTTGGTTTTGCTCAAATCGCCAGGCAGGATCTGGTATTGGTTCTTTGTCATCTTTAGACCTGTTGATCTGCTCTGGGGTGGTGAAAGGCTCAATCGAATAATCATGGACAGCAACCCGGCGTGTTTCTTTCCCATCATCATCATAGTAAACTATATAAAGTCCAAGCGGAGCATCACTTTCTTTGATCATTGACCCCAAGCCATAATAGGTTATCTGGATTTCCTGGTCAGGTTCAAGTTTAAATCCTGCAACAGGCTTCATTCTATAAAAATCCCCATTAATCCATTCTATAGTTACCGGGCCATCTATAGTTTCTTGCTTCACTGTTCGTGGGGCCATATTCCAGTACAATTCCCAGCCAGAGTCACCCAAGGGTTCATCTTTTAAATTGTGAATTTTAAACCAGGCCTTATGCCCACCTTTTTCCGTAGCAAAATTTGTCTCTAATTTCCATGTGATTACTATTCCCCCTTGTTCATTACTTTCTTCAATACCGGAATTTCTGGGGGCGCAACTGAAAATGATCATTGAAATGATCGATGTAATTCCAAATAATTGAATAAATCGCATTGTTAAATATTTAAATTCTAATTAACTAAAAAGAATTTAAAATAGTAAATTATTACTAACTGATGCAATTCATGTATTTATCTAAATAATTCCCCAGGGCTTGCCTCGGGGATAGTTGGTTTCAAGAAATTTTTTATTTATGAAATGGCATTGGGTTTATAATATATAGTAGTAGGTCTTCGAAGTGATCGTTTTTAATTATGTACTTCAATTGGTAGTTGAAAATTGACCGTTCGTGGAAAAAGGCATCGAACTGAATCACAAGCTTGATAGTATAATGATCCAAGCAATGAATAATGTCCTTTCGTGACAGTTTCTGATGCGGAAATATTTACTTTTATTTGTATTAAACCATCAAATACCAAAAGTTTATCATCAATACCTTTTAATTGAAATTCTTTATAATCAGGATAATCAGGTTTGCCCAGGTCAATGCCATCAATGTTTTCAAAAGTCAATTCTGCCGCGATTAAATTGTCATCATTTACAGTATCTGCCTGGATATGGTATCCATATTTAATCTGAAAGGGGATGGTGACAGTGTTGGTATCTCCAGTTTTTATTATGACAACAGGCAGGTTACTCGCTTCAACCATCTGACTTTGAGACAATAAACGGGATTTAGGAATTGTTATCCCAATTATCAATAAAAAAATGAAGCTAGCTGGAAGTGAGTAATGCATCTAATTTTGCTTTGAGTTCCCTTAGTTTAGCATCGAAGCTATCGGTATCAAGCAATGAAAAGAATTGGATCTTACCTTCGGTATCAATCAGAAGATTTGAAGCTATCATTACTTCATCACGCGCCAGGTCTGGTTGAACATCAGGTGGGCAATAACTGGCGGCAACCGAGCCATCGGAATCAAGTAACAGAGGAAAAGAAAAATTAAATCTGTCCTGAAGTTTTTCTTGTACTATTTCTGCTGGTTCTTTTACATCAATATAAAAGACTTCGACACCCTGGGCTTTATAATCCTGGTATAATTGTTCCAGGTGAGGGGCTTCCGCATTGCAAAAAGGACACCAGGTCGCACCAAAATGAATAACAATTATATTTCCCTTTAGTGAGCTCAAGCTGATCATTTCACCATTGAGATCAGGTAGATTAAAATCCGGGGCACTTTCTCCCAGACTGAATTGTTTTTCTTCATCATTTGACTTAGCAACCATTTCAGCGTCTTCCATTGCAGCCTGTTCTGTTTTGCCATTCTGTTGGCA
>JAPUIM010000096.1 GCA_027297025.1 Bacteroidota bacterium
GGCACCATCGTCCATATAGCTCGTGGTTTATCCAACTTT
The DNA here is from genome assembly GCA_027297025.1 of Bacteroidota bacterium. Classification (GTDB taxonomy): domain Bacteria; phylum Bacteroidota; class Bacteroidia; order Cytophagales; family Cyclobacteriaceae; genus JAPUIM01. Next base: position 40 of record JAPUIM010000096.1, read on the forward strand.
TGAACAAAATCCTCCAATGAATCAGCGCCGGTTGCTCCTTTTTCTTTAAGGGCGTTAACATTATCCTGATTCAAATCGAAAACGACACATTGATGGCCGCCGCTAATCAGACGCTGGACCATATTGGCCCCCATTCGTCCTAAGCCTATCATTCCTAATTGCATAATTCCTTTTTTTAAATTAAAAGTAAAAGTTGATGTACCTGTTTATGATAATGATTCTTTAATTATTTTAGCCAATTTTTGTAAATGACTTTTTGTGTCCTGACCCAGATGAATGCGTAAAGTGCGTCTATTCCGATCGGACAAAACCTGAAAATCACCTCTTGCCTGGGCTGCTTTCACAACTCCAAAAGTGTATTTTTGTTGAGGTACCTTAATATCAAGTAAGTCATCACAGGTGATTTGCAAAAAAACTCCTGTATTTGGCCCGCCTTTATAAGCTTGCCCTGTGGAATGCAGGAACCGGGGGCCGAACCCTAAACAGGTAGCAACTTTCTTTTGATCCCGAATGAGATGACGGATTGTTTGTAACAACTCTACGTGTTCATTATTCATTTCGATATAACCTAGGAGCGCAACATAATCCCCGACTTTAATGCGATCCAAATGCGCCTTTAGATAGGACAGTAACGTTTTCTCCTCTCCAACTGAAGCATTGAGCTGAGATAAATTTTTTTCATCTCCAAACAATTTAATTCCATCCTCTTCAAAAAATGGCTCTTCTTCGGGAAGGTGCCCTTTCGCTTCATACTCCTGGGTGAGCTCTTTTGTAACAATTTTACTTGCTTCCACATCCGGTTGATTAAAAGGATGGATTTTCATAATAGAACCCGCTACAGCGGTTGCCATCTCCCAGCGGAAAAATTCCTGGCCAATATCGTAGGTGTCAGCTATTTCTATGCGTACTACCGGATGCCCTGCTTTTTCCAATTGATCAATGGCTTCATCATGATTAGCAGCGGGCATTGGTTGATAGCGGATATAAATAAAAAGACGGTCCTGTCCATAAACTTCGGGGCTTCCCAGTTCCTCATGGTCGACAGGGATGAGGCCTTTCCCTTCTTTTCCTGTTGATTCAGCCAAAAGCTGTTCAAGCCATGCGCCAAAATTATTAATCTGGGGAGAAGCGGTTATTGTAATTTTATTAATCCCCTCATTGCCTAAAACACCCAAAATGGCGCCTAATACAACACCCGGGTTTTCTTCTGTGGGTACACAACCTGCACAGGCATGCACCATTTGTCCTGTTTGATCTAAAAATTTGGATACATCAATGCCACTAGCCGCAGCCGGAATCATACCGAAGTCTGATAAAACCGAGAAGCGTCCTCCTATTGTTGGGTCACCGAAATAGATGCGAGAAAACTTATGTTCTTCAGCTACTACCTGGAGATGAGAATTTGGGTCGGTGATAGCAATAAATTGTTTTCCTGCATTTTCCGCCCCAACGACTTCTTTTACTCGTTCAAAGAAGTATTGTTTAAAGATGTTTGTCTCCAGGGTGCCGCCGGATTTGCTGGATACGATAAAAAGTGTTTTTGCAAGATCAACTTTTTCTTCAAAGGATTTAATTTGTGCCGGATCTGTTGAGTCGAGTACATGCATTTCCGGGTATCCGTCCATTCGACCAAAAGTGACGCTCATTACTTCCGGGCCAAGGCTGGACCCTCCCATTCCTAGTAACAGAATGTGTGTATATCCCTCCTTTATGACTCTATCAGAGATCTCCCGAAAATCATCCAATTGCTCCATCTGAGCATCGCTAATCCCCAGCCACCCTAGCCATTGGTTTTCATCTTGATTAGTCCAAAGGGACGTGTCTCGATGCCAAATTTGGTTTGCCTTTTTGTTCGATTCCCAGTCCTCCAAGACTGTTTTAACCTTACGCATTAATGGTTCTGACAAAGAATACCTCTGTTTCTTATGTAATTCATTGGATTCACCGAGCACTATCTCCACCGCACATAATAAATTCTCAAAGGCGTCTTCAAACATTTTCAAGCCATCTGTAAGTAATTTATCCGTTACCTCTTTGAAGGAAATGCCCCATGTATTTAAATCATCTAAAGTCGCTTGAGCCAAATCAATATCATCTTTTAATGTTCCTGCCAATTGTCCATGATCTCTAAAGGCATCATAGGTTGCGGGAGGGATTGTATTGACGGTATCCTGACCGATTAGGGTTTCTATGTAAAGAACATCACTGAATTTCGGACTTTTGGTTCCAGTGCTGGCCCATAAGACCCTCTGAGTTTGAGCTCCTTTATCTCTAAGTTTTTGCCAATTGGTTCCGCTAAAAAGTTCTTCGTAACGTTTGTAAGCAATTTTAGCATTGGCAATAGCAACTTTTCCGGATAGATTCATCAGCTTCTGACGGTCTGTATCAGATTGACCAGAAGCTTTTTCCGTAATAATAGATTCAATAGCAGTATCAATACGACTGATGAAAAAACTTGCCACACTAGCAATTTTGCTAACATCACCTCCGTTTTCTTCCAACTTCTCCAGCCCTTTAATATACGCCTGAACAACCTGCTCGTAATATTCCAAAGAAAAAATCAAGGTTACATTAATATTAATTCCTTCTGATATGAGTTTCTCAATGGCCACAATGCCCTCTTCTGTAGCAGGGACTTTAATCATCACATTTTGCCGGGCAACCATTTTCCAAAGGCGCCGGGCTTCTTCGCACGTTCCTTGAGTATCGTGGGAGAGGTCAGGGGAAACTTCTAAGCTCACATACCCATCTCTTCTTTGACTTTCCTTAAAGATAGGTTCTAAGACTTCGGCGGTAAGTTGAATATCCTTTACTGCAATACGCTCATAAACGCTCTTTGCGCTTAAAGTCGTGTCCTGAGACAATTCCTCAAGGTCTTGCTTATAATCTGAGCTTCCCGCAATTGCTTTCTCAAAAATGGCCGGATTGGATGTTACTCCCCGCAATCCATCTTCTTTTATCATTCGCTGTAAATCACCACTGGTAATTAGATTTCTCCTGATATAATCTAACCAAACGGATTGTCCATAATTAAACAACCCTTTTAAGGGGTTAGCTGTATTTGCTTGTTTATCTCTCATTTCTGTTTGCATATTGTACCTCCAATTGATTAACTTTTTCTAATCGGCGCAGATGACGTTCTTCGCCCGTAAATTTCGATTTCAAGAATGCTTCAAGTAGTTCATTAGCCACATTAGACCCTATTACCAATCCCCCTAAAACCAGTACGTTCATCGCATCATGCTCAACTCCCTGATGAGCTGAATAAGTGTCATGACATAAGCCCGCCCGTATGCCGGAAATCTTATTAGCAGCTACAGATGCACCTACCCCGCTACCACAAATCAGGATACCTCGTTCAGCACGATCTTCCAAAATAGCTACGCACACAGCCTCAGCATAATCGGGATAATCAACTGAATCTCGTTCATTGTCGGTACCAACATCAATAAATTTATACCCCTGTTCAGATAACTTTACTTTAAGTTCTTCTTTCATGATAAATCCAGCATGATCTGATCCGATGACAAGTCTCAAAATATTTATTACTTTATGTTTCTATTTACCTGCTTCCTGGCTGCGTCAGCCACCCGGTCAGGTGTAAATCCGAATTTTTTTTGAAGTTCTTTAAGCGGGGCAGAGGCTCCAAAGGTGCTCATACCGATAATAGCTCCATTGGTACCTACATATCGTTCCCATCCAAGTGTTGAGGCCTGCTCAACTGCTACCCGAGCGGTAATATGCGGCGGTAACACCATTTGACGGTATTCTTTAGACTGGCGTTCAAATAATTCCCAGGAAGGGATACTTACAACACGGGCTTTCAGGCCTTCCATGTCTAATTGTTCATACGCTTTAATGCACAAATCAACCTCTGTACCACTGCCCATAAGAATGACATCAGGATCCCCTTCTTTCGCGTCGATTAGAATATAAGCCCCCTGGCAAACACCTTCGGCAGAGGCATATTTTGCCCGGTCTATAGTCGGCATTGCTTGACGGCTAGCTACCAAAACAACCGGCTCATGTCTTGATTTCGCAATAAAACGCCAGGCCTCGACAAACTCATTCGCATCTCCGGGTCGCAACGTTATCAACCCTGGAATGGCTCTTAATGAAACAAGCTGTTCCACCGGTTGATGGGTTGGGCCGTCTTCTCCAACGCCAATAGAATCGTGGGTGAAAATGTAAATAGCAGGGATTTCCATCAGAGCGCTTAGGCGAATCGAAGCTCGCATGTAATCGCTAAAAATAAAAAAACCTGCTCCAAAGGCCCGTATTTTACAAAGGGCTAACCCATTGACTACGGACCCCATAGCATGCTCTCTCACACCAAAATGGAAATTGCGTCCACTATTTTCTGCTGTGAAATCTCCAGCTCCTTCAAAGGTCAAACGTGTTTTTGTCGAAGGTGCTAGATCAGCTGCTCCTCCTATAAGCCAAGGAATATTTTTAGCGAGAGCGTTAAGGATTTTTCCAGAAGCTTCCCTGCCAGCCAATCCTTTGGAATCAGCAGGGAACAGGGGTAAATCCTTATCCCATCCTTTGGGTAATTTACGGTGCTGCATCTTGTTTAGATGATCGGCTAACTCAGGATATTGCTTTTGATACTCATTGAATAAATTAATCCACTCTTTGCGCAAGTCGCCTCCACGCTTTCCGAAAATCTCTTTAAAATGTTGAGGAACTTCTTGCGGTATATAAAATACTTTATCCTCCGGCCAGCCGTAATTCTTTTTGGTGAGACGGATCTCTTCATCCCCTAGTGGCTCGCCATGGCCTGCGCTGGTATCCTGTTTGTTGGGAGAACCATAAGCGATATGGCTATCAACAATGATTAAGGTTGGACGATCGTCTGTATTCTTGAAAGTATTAAAAGCACGATCAAGCATTTCAAGGTCATTGGCGTCACCGATACGCGTTACGTTCCACCCATAGCTTATAAATCGCGTAGCTACATCATCTGAGAAGGCCCAATCAGTATGTCCTTCAATGGTAATTTTATTATTATCGTAGATCCAGCACAGGTTACCAAGTTTTAAATGACCAGCCATAGACGCTGCTTCGGACGTCACTCCTTCCATCATACAACCATCACCACAAATGGCATAGACATCGTAGTCAAACATTGCAAAGTTTTCACGATTAAAATGATCTGCCATCCACCGGCTTGCAATGGCCATACCAACACTAGTTGCTACTCCCTGGCCTAAAGGGCCTGTGGTTGTTTCAACTCCGGAGGTCCATCGGTATTCCGGATGACCTGGGCATCTACTGTTTAACTGACGGAAGTGTTTGATATCTTTGAGTGTAACTGAAGGGTTCCCTACTTTTTCATAATGTTCATTAACTGCCTTAACATCAGTTAAATGAAGCATTGAATAAAGAAGCATTGAAGCGTGTCCGATTGAAAGAACAAACCGGTCTCTATTCGGCCAGATGGGATCCTGGGGATCGAATCGCAAGTGATGCTGCCACAGGCAATACTGAACCGGAGCCATAGACATTGCCGTACCCGGATGGCCGGAATTAGCCGCCTGAACAGCATCCATGGATAATGTTCTAATGGTATTGATACTCAATTGCTCAATATTGGTTGCTATTGAAATTTTCATGTTTTTAATTCCATTTCCTTGATCTATGATTCCCTCATCTTGTCATGGTAAACATCTGCAGAGGTCAGATTACGAGTACCAGTATGCTTGAGGTAATTGAACGAATGACATTAACGAATAACATTATAATGTCACCTTGCTAACTCCTAATTGCAAATTGTCACGTTTTTCTTTTTATTTACGTAAAAACCGCTACATCTATTGTATTAAATCATAATTTGTGGGCTAGGCATGACCAAATGGGCATAAAATTTCGCTGATAATCCACCATTATAAAGGTGATCTTTAACCTTTAGTAACCTCACTAAGAATAGAAGAATAGCCACCTCCTGGCAGTATTTATCCAAAATTAACTTAAAGTCGAATAAAACATTCATATAGTTAATAAACGCCTCATAGGGTGAGTTAAAAGGGTTGAAATATTTTACCGTTGTTCAGGCTCGAAGCTCATGGGATTATTCCCGTATATAGAGTCATCAACTTCCCCGGAATCATAATATGTTGTTGCCAT
>JAPUIM010000097.1 GCA_027297025.1 Bacteroidota bacterium
ACTTCTGATCAAAAACCAGGACCGGTTGAGTTTTCGCATTAAAGACGAACTCTCCGGAATCGCCGAGTACCGAGTTGACGTCAATGGAAGTTGGGTATTGATGAATTATGATTACAAAAAGAACCTGATCTGGTCGGAAAAGTTAGATCCAAACAATCCTTTTCAGGGAGAGTTAATATTGAAAGTTACCGACAACCTAGGTAATGAAAATATTTACACTACTAAACTTTAATAGAAATCAATTATGGCATTAACGATAGGACAAAAAGCCCCTGATTTTACCGGCAACGATCAAGACGGCAATCCGGTAAATCTGGCTGATTTCAAGGGCAAAAAAGTAGTGTTGTATTTTTATCCGAAAGACAATACGCCCGGCTGTACGGCCCAGGCTTGTAACCTGCGGGATAACTACCAAGAATTACAAAACAAGGGGTATGTAATTTTAGGAGTGAGTATTGATAATGAAAAGTCTCATCAAAAATTCATTCAGAAGCAAAATTTACCCTTCACCCTGATCGCTGATACCGATAAAAAGATCAATGAACTTTATGGCGTGTGGAAAGAGAAATCGATGTATGGCCGTACCTACATGGGCACCGTCAGGACTACTTTCATCATTGATGAAAATGGCAACCTGGAGCAGATCATTGACAAGGTAAAAACCAAAGACCACAGCAGTCAGATCCTGGTAAGCTGATCACCGCTTCCGAAAGACCATTTCGGATACATGATATGAAGCTAAAGTTCGTTTTATATATTTTAATATGGTTTTTTGGGTTCAAGTCGGGTGCCCAAAATATCACTCAAAAACCACCCCAAAAAACACGGATCTTATTTCTATTAGACGCCTCCGGGTCTATGCTGGCCCAATGGGGTGACCAATTGCGTATCCAAGCAGCCAAAAGCTTGTTGTCGGATCTGGTAGACAGTCTAAGGGTAAATGACCACCTGGAGCTGGCCCTTCGCGCCTATGGACATCAATTTCCTCGTCAACAACGCAATTGTAAGGATACCCGTTTGATAGTACCGTTTAGTCCCAAGAATCATGATTTAATTTTACAGCGACTCAACATGATCAAACCCAAAGGAACCACTCCCCTGGCCTTTTCCCTGGAGCAGGCAGCTACGGATTTCCCTCTGGAAAAAAACGTCAGGAATATTTTGATTATTATTACCGATGGCCTGGAGTCATGCGATGGTGACCCCTGCAAGGTTTCCATAGCCATGCAAAAAAGAGGAGTGTTCTTGAAACCCATGATTATTGGGTTGGGAATGGATGAGAGTTACTTACAAAATTTTGCCTGTTTGGGACATTTTTTTGAGGCTAAAAACTTAAATGATTTTAGTAACTCCTTGCACAAGGCCCTAAAGCAAACTTTAAGCAAAACTACTGTCAGTGTTGAGTTGTTGGATGTTGATGACAGGCCTCTCGAAACTGATGTGAATGTTACGTTTGTAAATGCATTTACCGGCCAAGCCGTTTACGAATTCGTTCATTTCCGCAACAAACAGGGACGGCCCGATTCAGTGCAGATAGAGCCTGTTTTGTCTTACAATGTCAAAGTCAATACCATCCCTCCGGTTATTAAAAAAAGCGTTGAATTGGAAGGTGGTAAACACAATGTCATAACTATAAACTCTCCTCAGGGGAAGATTCAATTACTGCAAAAAAATACCTCCGAGTACGAACGAGGAGTAGAGGCTATTATAAGGAAACAAAACAGTCTCATTACCCTGAATATTCAAAAGGTTCCTTCAGAGGTAAAATATCTGGTGGGGAATTATGACCTTGAATTTCTCACCCTTCCCAGGAAAATTTATAAAAATGTGGCTGTTACCCAAAGCCAAACCACTACCATAGAATTGCCCGCCCCTGGATTGGTGAATCTAAACTTCAAGGCGAAAGGATACGGCAGTTTATTTGAGATGAAAAAGGATGGCACCCAATACTGGGTATTTAATATTGATGCAACCACAAAATTATCAACATATGCAATTCAACCAGGAAACTATAAAATTGTATTTAGACCAGAATTTGCTCAGGGAAGTAAATTCAGTGAGGTGCATGAATTTTCGGTTACCTCAGGAGAAACTGTAACCGTCAATTTATATTAAGCAGTGAGTTCAATGAAGTGGTGTTACCCCTTGTTTATTATTGTATGCTTCTGCAATCCTGAATTCATACATACCTGTCAGGCACAAGACTTCAAGGGGAAGTTAATAGGTGGATTAAATGGCTCACAGGTTGATGGAGATGGAATTGGTGGTTTTCATAAACCGGGCTTTGTGGCCGGAGGGGCAATAACTTATCCCCTTAAGAATGATCAATTTGAACTAGAAGCCAACATATATTACATACAGAAAGGTAGTAAATCTACGGACCAGGATCCGGTATTTTTAAAAATTAGTCTGAGCTATATAGAATTTCCTTTATTATTCAACTATTGGTTCATCGAGCGAATATATGGGCAATCGGGATTAGTCCTTAGTTATTTATTGAAGGCAAAAGTTGATGATGGCTTTGGTTATACGGACCGGGATGATGATTTTAACCAAGTTGATCTTGGTTTAATGGCTGGATTTGGATATGCAGTTACTCAACGATTAGACCTTTCCATTCGCTATTCACATTCTTTAACCAGCATCACCAAAGAACCATTTCGACGGGCTTGGAATAGTAACCTGTCTTTTTTCCTGGTCTTTAGATTAAGCGGGTCTAAATAGAGTTTATACTTTTCATATTTTGATACATTATCTTAAGAAAAACTTTTAAAATCAGTAAATTGGGTTAAAATCGAGTATTTGCAACCGTTTCAAATACAGCGATGAAATCAATTTTGATCTTGCTTATTTTTGTACCAACCTGCCTGTTTGGACAAGGTTTTGTTGAATATCAAAGTGATGAATATGAAGTAAGCAACTACCACGATCTGGAACGATACCAGAACTTTAAACGAACCACCATTTTCTCCCTGGATTTTCAAAACCGGGAATATAGCTACTCTCAAAAAAATGCGGTGGGTCAATGGAAAGTAACCACCTATCGAATAAAAGACTTTTATGTAGGTGAAGACGGCAATGGAATCATCATCATTCGTTCGGCTGGTCTGGATAAGGTGATCATGAACGATTTTAAAAAAACCGTCATATTCGAATATTTCGATGGTGGATATTGTGAGTTCCTACGAGTGAGAAAACTGCAATGACTCACTGCTTTTTTCTGAATAGCAGCACCATTACCACAACAAATATGATGGCACCAACGATAAGTGCTAAAATGTTTGATGCCTCAATTTGATCCAGGGCATGCATGAGTTTCCATTTAAAATTTTATTAAATATGGTCGATCCAAGTTTAAAAACAAATCAAGTAATTAATGAATGATCAAAATTTTATAAGATCTTCAAAATCCAGGTATCAGTCCCAGGTATCATCTGCCCACTGAGGTGTTAAAAACACCGAAAGCGGATTTTTATCCCAAGACCTTAAATCCTCTCTAAATACCATCCATATCTTTGTATTATTAACATTGGCTGGCTAAATTTCCACTATATACTGTGACCTGGGAGGCCTATGGAACTTAGAATCTTATTGTTGAACCTATATTGCTTTCTGGCCCCTTTCACCATGTTAGGCCAGTTACCTCAAATATATTTGTCGGATATTTTCGACCAGGCGCTTACCTCTTCCAAATCCAAAATATCCATCAGCAATGTGGAAGTCATTTCCAATAATTTGGAGATCTCCTTATTTGAATACCTGAAGAAGACCCATAAAGATTCGGACAACTTTAAACTAGACTCGGGAAGGATTGTAATACCGGTAGAAATAGAAATCAAAGAGGCGTTTTTGCATAGGATAGATCTTTCCAACTTCAGTTTTCAAAAGCGCTTTTCTATCAAGCAATCCACTTTTTTAGAAACCGGAGGATATGCCGATTGGTTGGCATTTACCAATTGTCAATTTAAACAGCTAGTCATGCAACATAATATTCTGCACGACCTGCTGGTGGTAGACTGCTATTTTCAGGGAAATGTGAATTTTAAACAAAATAACAGCGACGCCAAAATTTCTTTTTCGAAAACTAAATTTGCAGGAAATTCATATTTCCACGACAACTATGCTGCAAAAGGCATTGAATTCAACCGATCACAATTTTTGCCCACCGAAGGATTATGCCTGACCGATAATGATTCCATCACCTATGGACGGGAGCTGCAAAACAATGTGCAATTTGAGTTTCATTCCTCTTTCTTAGATCAAAATGATCCGGTTTCCCTAAAAATTTACCGTTGTCAATTTCTTACAAATACACCATTTCAAAAGGTGATCATCAGTTCGTTCAACCTTTCTAATTTGGTGCTTGAAGACAACTTGTTTCAATCTTCCCTGGATCTCAATGGATCAGCCATCCAGAATCAATTAATAATCAGAAACAATAAACTGGAAAACTATATAGCTTTTAACAACCTGATATTCCCCGAGCTGTTTAATATAATTTATTGGGATCAACTGGAGGGATATAAAATCTCTGTTTACGAAGATCTGCCGGGTGAATATGAGTGTAACGGTTTTGGGTTTGACGTACCCTCTTCAGTTTTGTATCGGGCTGAAAACCGGCAGGAGTTGTCCAATAAATATAGTTATGAACAACTGATCAATTCCTACCAAAGTCTTTTCAATATATATAAATCCCGGGGCGACCTGGAATCAGCCAACGGCTGTTACTTTGAAATGAAAGACATTGTGACCCGTAGACTCCTGTTTGACTATGAAAACCAGGGGACTTTTGAAAGCTATTTCAAATGGAAACTCAATCTTTTTCTTAAATATTTTACCGACTATGGCACCAAACCTGCAAAAGCCGTAGAAATCAGCATATATGCTATACTTGGTTTTGCTGTTTTTTATTTCTTTTTTCCCTCCGATTGGGATGTACTTAGCAAAAACACGTTGTTTCAGCGAATCAACAAGCTCATAGGATATTTTAAATCGGATCAAACCTTATTGGACATGACTGAACAAAATCAAAAAGAATATAGCTCGTATGCCGAATTCAAAAACCATCTGTTAGCCAGCAAGAAAGAGATCCCCTCGTCCATATACCTGTTTAGCCAACCGCTTTATCAATACTCTCTCTTTTTTCAGAATGCCCAAAAAAGCATCATTAATAAGCTGGAATTTCATCGAGGGAAATGGTCAGAACTTTCACCTAAGACCAAATTCATTGCGGGAATTATTATCGGTCTTGGCTTCCTGCTGTTTTTAGGTTATGTTCTGTTAATTAAAGTTTTGAATGCTTTAACCCTTAGTGTCAACGCCTTTACTACCCTGGGCTTCGGGGATATTCCCACCCAGGGTCTGGCCCGGTACGTGGCCATTATTCAAGGTTTCATAGGTTGGTTTTTACTGAGTATCTTTAGTGTAGCGCTGATTAATCAAGTTTTAGCCTAAATGATTGAAAAATCAAACTATACATCACCTCCCCTATTGTTTAATAAGCACCTGCAGACCATTTTGCCCGCGGTATTCAGAAAGGTAAAAGGAGTTGATTATCAACGCGAACGTATCACCATTCCCGATGGCGATTTTTTAGACCTGGACTGGCTGCGAAACCACCACGACAGATTGGTCATTATTTCCCATGGACTGGAGGGCAACAGCAAAAGATCTCATG
>JAPUIM010000098.1 GCA_027297025.1 Bacteroidota bacterium
AATTTAAAGGATAAACTAAGCTTGGTCCTGAAGGCCTTTACTTTTCCGTTTTCAATTTTGACATCCTGGGAAATGACTTCAGCGACTCGCAGGTCATTCAATGTCTCACTGGCACGTGCAACCGCGATCTGTGCAGCATCATCCCATGATTTATCACTTGATCCGATAACTTCAATAACTTTATAAACACTAGACATAATATTATATTTTTATGGTCCGACACTAAATTTAATACCCTAAATGCTATGATAAAAATAATTTGTTGTGAATCAGAATTCCACCATGGTTTTCAATACCACAAATTGCGCTCCAGTCTGATGCAAGGTTATAGTAATAAGAAACTTGATTCAGGCGTCCGCTATGGCCTTTTTTATTAACTTCTATGTGTGAGCCGGAAATATTTTGCAGACACCTAAATAATAATCTACTTCCACTAAAAATCAAAGTCCACAATAAATTCAAATCCGCTTATATTATCCCAAATATCTGTGTTATCACTGAATCTGGCATCCAGGTACTGGTCATAGGTCAAATCAAAATACCTGACTGAATTCATCGCTTCTTATTGTCAATGGCTCAGGGGTATCATCGGTACCATTATTGTTATCTTCTGAATTATCTTCTGAACAGGAAATAAGAATCGCCATGGTGAGCGATATTAGCAAAGTTGTATTATGAAAATGTTTCATGATTTTGAATTCGAGTTGAAAATGCCCGCAAATGTACACACATCAGTCCTGCATTTCAAATGTTACTTATATTGCAATTATATAAAGGAAAGGAACGAAGGTAAACTGTCACGAATTCGACGTTAGGGAAAGGAATTATCCACCGGTTGGGACTGTAAGCTAAAATGAACCAGGTGGCCTCCCTTGTCTCCGCCCTTGTTGGTGTTCTCACCAACAACTAGTAACCCTGCTTGCTATTTTAATTTAAGAAGCGATCAATCTTCCTTCCTTTTTCCCCAATCAATAGTTTTATTCACTACCAGGGGTTTTGCCCAGAAGCTAATACTGAGTATGTAGCTAAGGGTTATGAACAAAAATACCATACCTATTTTAAGTGAAAACAAATCGCTTATGCCCCCAATTAGAATTTGTACAATGGCCCCTCCGGCAATCCCTGTCATGAGTATACCTGCAAATGATCCATGGTGTTTTGAAACTGAATTGAGCCCCAAGGAAACTATTATGGGGTACATTACGGATAAGAAGAACCCTGAAATTGGAAAGGCCCATAACGATATTTGGGCGCTTCCCAGCAATCCAAAGGCAACACCTATCATAGCAAGTAATGTAAACCATCGAAGGACCAGTTTACTATCGAACAATTTCAATAGAACAAGTCCCAGTATACCCCCAATGGTCATCAATCCCCAGAAGTATGAAACTGCATCAGCTCCAGTGGTTTCAGGATCGAAGCCATGATAGTTATTCAAAAATTTTGACATCCAGTAAGAAATTCCCTGCTCTGTACCGACATAGCAAAATATGCCTAGAAAAAAGAGAATAACATACTTGTTTTTGAATAGTTCCAAATAGCTGTCTTTGGATCCGACTTTTTCATCTTCTTGCAATTCGACCTTTGGGAATTTTACCAGTATGATCACGACAATCATTAGCAGGCCAACCAGGGCAAATACCCAATACACTGCAACCCATGACAAGTGTTGTGGAACCAGGCTGGTCATTAAGCCAATGAGTGGTTTTTGTACATTTCCCTGGTCGATATTGGATACAAGGTATGAATACATTTGTGGGCTTATAAATGAGGCCAGGCCGAAAATGAGATGTGCCAAAACCGAATTAAAAGCGAAATTTGCCTCGCCTCCGGATACTCTTAATAGTGGATTGATGACCACTTGTAAAGCTGCCATCCCCGCGCCGATGGTAAACAGGGAAACCACAAAAACGTTAAACTGCGGACGTAATGCAAATAACAGTGCTCCCAGGAAGGCAAGTGCGAAAGCCAGGATCATCATCTTTTTTTCACCCCATTTTTCAACCAGGAATCCGGAAGGGATTGACATTACTCCATAGGCAATAAAAAAGGCAAACGGCAAAAATCCAGCCATGGTATCTGTCAGGTTGTAGCTTTGTGAAACGTTGGGATTGAGCGCTCCCAGAATATTGGTCAGGAATGAAATGACAAAAAAGGTCAGGAGTATAAGACCGACGATAAAATAATTTCTAGACATGGATCAAAAATAATGGTGGACTAAATATAACCATCAGGAGTAAGATTAAAAAACGACATTTGGGACAAGTGGAAGTAGAATGGATTTTAATTTATCTTATCGGCAATCTGTATTTTATCCATAAATAACATATTAAATATTGACTTCCAACGGCTAAAAGTTAGATTGCCGCTAATATCAAATTTAACTCATAAATCCTCACCATCATGCCTTTATTAGCCGAATTGACCGATGAACAATTTAAGCAATTGCTGGACGAATACTTTATCCAATCGTCTCAACGTCAAAAATTAACCCACGATGAAATAAAAGACCTGGCACAACGATTAAATGAAAAGATCAACGTACCCATCATCAATGAAACCAAGGAAGAAAAGATCCTTATCAAGATAGTGATCAAAATTGATAACTTTCTTTACGACAATCTTCCTAATGAATTCTACGATCTGGTGAGAAGTATTGACCGGGGAATTGATGATGATGAGGCCAAACGTTTGATCAAGCGCCTTTCAAAATTGGCCAATAAACACATCGACATTCCCTACATCCCCGAGGTCTTTGAATACATTGCCATCCGGTTGGTGATCGCTATTATTATCAACTCCGCCCGCAAACAATGGGACATCGGGAAAGCTACCCAGAATGCAGGCAATTTAAATATTCCCGATATGGAAGATGCTCCGGATACAATGCTGGAGGGCATGATAGCTTAGGATAATAATTCTTAAAATTGTTTCAAGTTTCCAAAGGTTGACATCTGATCAACTCCAGACTAGCGCGCGTTTGAGAACAGCGGAAACGCGTGCGCTGCCCCAATATTAACAAAATGTTAAGTTTGTCAGATCTTGTAAAAACAAAATTAATGACAGATTCCGCACTCGTTGCAAATTTATCTGCCGTAGGTTTACCTGCAGGAGGCACGGTATAACGAGCCCTAGCGCAAAATTACAATCGTCCCCCGATCAGCATGGAAATCTCTCTTAAACGTATCTATGAATCACCCTCCCGCTCCGATGGTATACGCATTATGGTAGAGCGCCTGTGGCCCCGTGGAGTGGCAAAAGCCCAGGCCCGGGTAGACCA
>JAPUIM010000099.1 GCA_027297025.1 Bacteroidota bacterium
CAACTCAAAAAGAGCGGAAGGGAAATAAAACTGCCTTGATCATTATCATCGCTATTTTATCCATAGTACTGATAGCAGTAGGTTATTACTTTATCAAAGAGAATCAACAACTGGAACTTGAACGAGATGATAAAGTAGCCGAATTGGTGGTGGCATATGATCAACTGGATTCCATTGGAGTGGAACTGGATCAAAGAATTGAAGAAATACTACGATTAGGAGGTGACGTTGAAGATCTCCTTGTGGTCCAAGAGGAATTGAAGGCCGAAAAAGAACAAATACTCAAGACCAAAAACGTGCAGATCCAGGATCTCAGAGATAGAGTAGCGGGGTACACTTTTTTACTCAAGGAAAAAGACAAACAAATTGTAAAGTTAAGGGCATTGAATCAGGAATTGCTGTCAGAGAACACAGAACTCAAGGTTGAACGCAACGAACTAAGCCAATCTATTACTCAACTTAATCAATCAAAAGAGAAGTTGGAGGAAAAGGTGGCCGTGGCTTCTCAATTAACTGCAGAAAATATCATTATTACCGCTATTAACCGCAGAGGCAAAGAGAAAGAGGGGGAGTTTAAAAATCGGCAGGTCGATAAATTAAGAGTTGAATTTAATTTGGCTGACAACCAGGTAGCGCCCATAGGTGGCAAAGAAATATTGATCCGAATTACTGATCCCCAAGGCAATGCACTATTTGATGTATCTACCGGATCAGGAACATTTTTATTTAATGGCAAAGAGGAATTTTATACAGCAAAGCAGGAAATTCTGTTTGACAATAGCCAGCAAAAATTGAGTTTCATATACCACAAGGGAAGTCCTTATGGCGTTGGGGAGCATATTATGACGGTCTATGCAGAAGGATATGAAATAGGCAGTAAACGTTTCACTGTGAAATAATACCAAGTTGTGGTTTCATTTATTTCTGTGAGATTTTGGGATGCTGAGGAATATTTCTCTAATTTTGCAGGCCAAATTAATTACTAACCAATAAACAAATTTATTTAATGAAAAATTACGAAACGGTATTCATTTTAACTCCCGTTTTGTCTGATGAACAGATGAAGGATGCCGTAGCTAGGTTCAAGAAAGTCTTGACCACTAACAAAGCCAAGCTAATCAACCAAGAAATTTGGGGATTAAAAAAATTGGCTTACCCCATTCAACACAAAACCACAGGTTTTTATAATTTATTTGAATATGAAGCTGAACCTGCGGTAGTTGATGTACTGGAGACCGAATTTAGAAGAGAAGAGCAAATTATGAGGTTCCTGACCGTGTCTTTAGACAAACACGCTCTGGAGTACAATGGTAAAAGAAGAAAAGGAGCGTTTAACAAAAAGGATAAAACCGAAGCAAAGGAGGAGAAAGCAGCATGACTTTAATGAACGAACCAATTAACCGAATAGGTGCTCGTAAGAAATATTGCCGATTCAAGAAAAATGGCATTAAGTACATAGACTACAAAGACGCAAATTTTCTATTGAAATTTGTGAATGACCAAGGGAAGATCCTTCCCCGCAGATTGACTGGGACCAGTTTGAAGTTTCAAAAGAAAGTAGCGCAGGCAGTAAAAAGAGCACGTCATTTGGCATTAATGCCTTACGTAACCGATTCCTTAAAATAATCTTTTTGTAATATGGAAATTATACTAAAGGAAGACATCAAGGGGTTGGGTTATAAAAACGATATAATTACCGTTAAGTCAGGATATGGCAGGAACTTCCTGATTCCCAAAGGATTCGCCATCATTGCCAGCGAATCTAATACAAAAATGATCCAAGAGAATATCCGTCAGGCCTCTCACAAAGCGGAAAAAATAAAAAATGATGCAGAACAATTAGCAGCATCTATCGGAGAATTGGAACTGGAACTTAAAACCAAAGCCGGTGAAAGTGGTAAGATCTTTGGGGCTATTACTACCGGGCAAATATCCGATGCTTTAAAGGAAAAAGGGTTTGATATTTCCAGGAAACAAATTGACCTTAAAGAAACGGTCAAAAACCTGGGCGATTATGAAGCGACCCTGGACCTTCATAAGGAAGTAGAACATCTGGTGAAGATCAAGGTGGTAGCCGAATAAACTATTTAGATAATTCAATTCAAAGCCATCCATTCCCTATGAGATGGCTTTTTTGTTTTTATTGCTTTCACTAATTTTAAAGTATATGTTTCGTACGGAAATAAACCCCGAAATTTCCACATTTAAAATAAGCCTTCACAACCCAATATTGTCTTTGGGTTCATGTTTTGCCCAAGCCATGGGAGGAAGGATGGCCGACAATAAATTCAATATTGTCAATAATCCATTTGGGGTGATTTTCAATCCACTTTCACTTCAAAAACTACTTGGTTACACCATTAATAAACAATACCCTGATGCGGATACCTATGTAAAAAACCTAGGAGTATATTATAATTATCACTTTCATTCCTGCTTTTCAGCAGTCGATCAAAAAGATTTGCATCACAAAGTAGAGACTGGCATCACCGATCTGCATACCTACTTATCTACCTGCCAATGGTTGATCC